>JBDSAQ010000264.1:0-3838 GCA_039922095.1 Ginsengibacter sp.
AGTAGTCGTAATAAAGCTTTGCTTCATTATAATTAATTTCAGGTTTAAAAATGAGAATAAATTTATGATTTCTTTGTGCTTCTGAAACTAATAAAGTTGCGGGTGAAAAATCTTCAGCCGACGGAATTAAATTTATTCCTTTTCCTGCATTCCATATCCGGTACTGTGTATTGGCGGGAATTGTTTTAAAATTTGTGGGCTGAGTGGGAAATATTATTTGAATTTCAGCATCAGTGTTTACAAATATTGTATCACCATTTATATTTAACCCCTGGGCTTTAATGTTCTGAAGATATATTCCAATAAAAAAGAAAAATAAAATAGATATAGTCTTAGTACGGCTCATTGTAACGGCTAATCGGGTATGGTTTTGAAGTAAGTATCTATTAGCAATTTCCTTGCCGTTGTTTTTTTCCCAATAACAGATTACAAATGCACTATCAGCACCGGGATATTTAATTCATGCCTGACAGCATTTATAGTTTCACCATAAATAAAATCTCTTATTCCCGTATGGCCATGAGCGCCTATTACAAGCATATCTGCTTCATTTTGTTTTACAATTCTTACGATTTCTTTCGACCGGTTTTTAAATCCGAGGTATCCATCGGCACTTAAGCCAATATCTTTTAAATTTTGTACATAAAATTCAATTTGTTCCTGATCTTTTCTTGTTTCAAAATCATCGCTCTGTTTACCTAATAATTTTGCAGAAGCGCTTTCAACAATATGTATCAGTAAATATTCAGTATGTTTTTTGCCTTGCGCCATAGCGTAAGCAATAAGTTTATTATCGCTATCAGTAAAATCGAGGGCTACTGCAATTTTTTTAAATTCAGGTATGGGCATCTCCTGCAGATTTCTCATGTCGGGGTGAATTTTTATAGAAGATAATTTTTTCTGTGGCCTGATCATTGGCTGAATGATTATATATATTAACAGAGAGCCAAACAATATACCTGCTAACACTACCAATATTTTTGCCAGCAATGATCCATCACTAAAAATACCTGATACTTCATTAATAAGTAATTTGCCGTTTAAAAAAATAAGTATTGAGGCAATAAGCCATGCAGCAATTTTTGTTATCGGTTTTATAGTAAAAATTCCCATAAGGCTTTTGTCGCTCACAAAATGTATTAAAGGAATAACTGCAAAACCTAATTGGAGGCTTAATATTACCTGGCTTAGTACTAATAAGTAATCTACATTGTCTTCCCCATAAATAATAATTACTAATAACGCAGGAATAATAGCAAGTAACCTCGTGATCAGTCGCCTCATCAAAGGATTGATACGGAGCCTGAGGTAGCCTTCCATAACAATTTGCCCGGCTAAAGTACCGGTTATAGTAGAGCTTTGGCCTGCTGCAATCAAAGCAATAGCAAAAAGCTTTGGGGCAAAATTTCCCAGGAAACCGGGCAATAATCTATACGCTTCTTTTATTTCGGTTACATGGTTTCCTGTTTTTAGATAAATGGTTGCTGCTAATATAAGTATGGCTGCATTTACTAAAAATGCAATGTTAAGCGCAACGGCTGTATCAATGTTATTAAATTTTAAAGCTTGCTTTATTCCGAAATCTGTTCTGTTGAATTTACGTGTTTGCACCAGTGCAGAATGCAGATAAAGATTATGAGGCATAACAGTTGCACCTATAATGCCAATAGCAATATATAGGGCCTCATCATTAGGTAATAGCGGTATAAGTCCTCTTGCTACTTCGTTAATAGCTGGTTTAGCTAAAATAATTTCAATTAAAAAGCAAACTCCAACAATACCCACCAGCGTAATAATGAAAGCCTCCATTTTACGCATACCAAGCTTCTGCAGGTAGAGCAATAAAAAAGTGTCTAATACGGTTATAGATACACCCCAAATCAATGGCAGCCCTGTTAATAGCTGTATCCCTATTGCCATACCTAACACTTCTGCAAGGTCACACGCCGCTATTGCAATTTCTGCAAGAATGTAAAGCATAAAATTAACTGCACGGGGATAGGCTTCCCTGTTTGCCTGGGCAAGATCCCGGCCTCTCACAATACCTAATCTTGAAGATAAACTCTGTAAAAGCAATGCCATAAGGTTACTCATCAATAAAACCCATATGAGTGAATATCCAAATTTGCTGCCTCCTGCAAGGTCAGTTGCCCAATTACCTGGATCCATATAACCAACACTAACAAGGTAGGCAGGGCCAAAAAATGAAAAGATACGGCGCCATCCAATTAGTTTTTTTGTATCCACACTTTCATGAACTTCACTTAATGAATTATCGCTGGTGGTTTTGTTAATCATGGTATACAAATATATTTTTTGCAACCTGCTCGCTAATAATGCAGGCCGCCTGTTTAGAGACTTTTATTTCCATTGATCCGTCAAATTCAAATAATTTATTCACTTTTACCCGTGAGCCAATGCCAATACCATAATGCTTAAGCATTTCCAGCATTTGGGATGATTGATTGCCTACTGAGCTAACTGTAGCTGTCAGATTTTTAGGTACCCCGTACAAATTAATTTGTTTTATAACCGGAAGTTTACCGTTCATGTCAGGTATAGGATCCCCATGAGGATCAATCTTTGGGGTGCCCAGGTAATTGTCTAATTTTTTTATAAGTTCTGTGCTGCTTACATGTTCAAGTTCCTCAGCAATTGCATGTACTTTATCCCAGTTAAACCCCAGTTTAAATACTAAAAAATATTCCCAAAGCCGGTGCTTTCTAATAATAAGCAACGCTACTTTATTCCCCATTTCATTTAGCTTAAACCCATGATATTTTTCATACTGAATAATTTTTTTGGTCTTTAGCTTTTTCAGCATATCAGTTACAGATGCTGCTTTTGTATTAAGCTCTTTAGCCAATGCATTGGTATTTACCAAGCCGGTTTCTGACTGCAGATGATAAATTCCTTTTATATAATTTTCTTCACTTATGGAAAAATTCATAATGTCTAAAAATTAATTTAGGCAAATCTAAAATTTTTTATTGATATTTTAAACTATCCCAAAATTTTTAAAAGAATTCCCTGCCAAAGGGTATATTTCAACACTTGATAAATGAGAAAATAGCACAGAGAAAAATATGGTATACCATACTTTATCATAAATTAGATTATAAGTTTTATAAAAGGTATTGTCTCTTAGATGCTAAAATTGAAATTGAATGGACATTAAAATTGAAAAATTAAATAGTAGCAATGTTAAAAAGTTCACAGAACTTATCGGAGTTTTTGAAGTGGTTTTTGAAATGAAAGATTTGAAAATGTCTGACGAAGTCTATCTTCAGAAATTATTGGAAAAAGATGATTTTTTTGTTTTTATTGCATTGCTTGATAATAATGTTGTTGGCGGATTAACTTCATACATAATGCAACAATACTATTCCAGGTTGCCTTTAGTTTATATTTTCGACCTTGCAGTAAAAACTGAATTTCAGCGAAAAGGCATAGGTAAAATGCTGGTTGTAGCTAATAACGATTACTGTCGCGATATTGGCGCAGAAGCAGTGATGGTTCAGGCAGACGAAGCAGACGATTTCGCAATTAAATTCTATCACTCCACAGGAGGTACTCCTGAAAGAGTTATCCATTTTGATTATCTGCTGAATAATAAAAACATATAACCAAAATCAAGGAGTCTAACCGGATACCTGGCTTTCACTTGCAATTCTTATTTATGAATTCCTGAGAAATGCTTTAATACCTGAAAAGGCGGTGCTTTAATAATAACTTTTGTATAAAAAATTTGCTCCTGGCTTTTAGAAAAAAAGTTTAATATTTTTATAATCAATAAAATTAAATGCCCCTGGTCGGAAGCTGCAGAACAACGACTATA
>JBDSAQ010000265.1:0-6014 GCA_039922095.1 Ginsengibacter sp.
CTTCGCAAACTTAAAAAATCATGCCGTAACATGATAAGTGACCCCGCCCGGCGGGGTACATATCTCTGTAATTACAGTATCTGGCATGTGACAATCTACTTTAATAATAATTGCACATGAAATTATCACAATTCAGATTTGATCTCCCCTTAAATCTTATTGCCCAAAATCCTACTAAAAAAAGAGAAGATAGCCGGTTAATGGTTATTGAAAGAAAAACAGGCAAAATTGAGAACCGCCATTTTAAAGATATCCTTGAGTATTTTGACGATAAAGATGTTTTTGTAGTAAACAATACAAAAGTTTTTCCTGCACGTATGTATGGCCGTAAAGAAAAGACAGGTGCAAAAATTGAAGTTTTTCTGTTAAGAGAATTAAATAAGCAGAACAGATTGTGGGATGTAATTGTTGACCCGGCCCGTAAGATCCGTGTTGGTAATAAATTATATTTTGGAGATAATGACGAGCTTGTTGCCGAAGTGATAGATAATACTACCAGCCGCGGAAGAACCATCCGTTTCTTATGGGATGGAACAGAAGAAGACTTTCGCAAAATGCTATACTTCATGGGAGAAACTCCATTGCCAAAATACATAAAGCGTAAGCCGGAAGAAGAAGATAAAGAGCGCTATCAAACTGTATATGCCAAGCACGAGGGTGCTGTAGCGGCGCCTACTGCCGGGCTCCATTTTAGCACTGAATTAATAAAGCGACTTGAAATTAAAGGGATACGCTTTGCAGAAGTTACTCTTCATACAGGTTTAGGTACTTTTCGCCCAATAGAAGTAGAAGATCTTAGCAAGCATAAAATGGATGCTGAATATTACCAGATTGAAGAAGATGCCTGTAAAATAGTTAATAAAGCAAAAGAGAATGGAAGAAGGATATGCTCTGTAGGAACTACTACCATGAGGGCTATGGAATCTTCATTTACGGCTCAAAAATTATTAAAGCCTTCAGAAGGATGGACAAATACATTTATACACCCGCCTTACAATTTTAATATAGCAGATGCTTTAATTACCAATTTTCATTTGCCTAAAACAAGCCTGCTTATTATGACGTGTGCTTTTGCCGGTTATGATCTTACTATGGAAGCATACAAAAAAGCTATAAAAGATAAGTATCGCTTTTTTAGTTATGGTGATGCTATGGTAGTTATCTAAAAGATAGTTCCGCTATTCACTTTTGCAAACGCTATCATTTGTATTAGATTAATGCATGGCAAGGCTGATTTAATTTTGTAATCGGTTTATGGCATGATAGAATAGAACCAAAAACATTTCTCATAATCCGAAAAATACGGGTTCAGACAATTGGCAACTGAATAACAAATCCCGATCCTTCGCCTTCTTTTGTATTCACAGTTATTTCACCACCGTGCGCTTTTATAATCTCATAGCTTAAAGATAAGCCGAGTCCTGTGCCATCTCCTGATGGCTTGGTTGTAAAGAATGGCTGGTAAATTTTATCCAATACTTTTTTTGGAATGCCCATGCCATTATCTGTTACATGAATTTCAACCCGATAGCTATCGGGTTTAACATTTTCTCTTTTTGTAATTACTGAAACCGTTGGTTCATAATTTTCAGGATGGCCTTTCTTTTTTTCGGCCACAGTATAGAAAGCATTATTAAATAAATTTAAAAATACTCTTCCCATATCCTGCGGAACTATACTTATTTTTCCAATGCTGTCATCAAAATCTGTTTTCATTGCAGCATTGAATGATTTATCTTTTGCACGCAGCCCATGATAACTTAATCTTAAATATTCATCAGCCAAAGCATTAATATCAACAAGTTCCTGCTGCCCTGTATTTTTTCTTGAATGCTGCAACATGCCTTTTACAATTGCATCGGCACGTTTTCCGTGATACGCAATTTTTTGTACGTTTTCTTTTATATCGTTTGAAATTGAAATGGCTTCTTCTTTGTTTCCGCCATTTAATTCGTTTTGCAATTCATCAATCAACTCACTGTTTACTTCAGCAAAATTATTTACAAAGTTCAATGGGTTTTGTATTTCATGCGCCACGCCGGCTGTAAGCTCTCCAAGGGAAGCCATCTTTTCACGTTGCACTAACTGCGCCTGCGCTGCCTTTAGTTCTTCTAAAGTATTTTTAAGATTATCATGTTGTTTGGAAATTTCTTCTTTCTGCTTTACTACCTGGTCTGTCCTGGCTTTTACCTGTCTCCAAAGCTGTTTCTTTTCTCTGAGAAGCTTACGGGAGCGGTAATGTACAATTCCCCATATAACAGCGGTGATAAAAATTAAATAGAATGCATAAGCCCACCAGGTAAGCCACCACGGCGGAGTTATAATTACAGTAAGCATTTTTTCTGACCATATTCCATCGCTTCCGGCAGCTTTTATTTTAAAGGTATATTTCCCTGGTGGCACATTAAAGTAGCTGGCTGTTTTTTCCAGGCCTGCCTTGCGCCATTTTTTATCGTAGCCTTCCAACATAAAAATATGCCTGTTTTCAATTATGCTGCTATAATGCATGGCTGCAAAATCAATAGAGAAAATATTCTGCTTGTACTTAAGTTTTATTTCCGTCAGTTTTTCTAATGGAACATTTAAAGGATAGCTGCCAGGCTTTAAAGAAACATCTGCAATTTTAAAATCAGTTATTTGCAACTGTGGGGGTATAGCCCTTACAGAAAGATCTTGAGGGAAGAATGAATAATAACCCGTGCCATCTCCAAATAATAGTTCACCCTTAGAAGTTTTGTATGCATTTAAATCGTAAGAGCTGTTTGGTATTATTCCATACTTTCTGCCATACACAGCTGTTTCGTTCAGCCGCACATTAAGCTTTATAATAGCCGACTGAGAGCCTATCCAAAGATTTTTTTTGGCATCTTCTGTAATCCCGACGATGTTGGCTGTTCCCAGTTCAGATGCAGGATCAACGTAAAGAGAAAAGTCATCAGATTCATTATTTCTTCTGTATAAGCCCCCCTGTGTACCCACCCACAATGTGCCGTCGGCGCTTTGAAATATATCAACTATATTACTTCCATACAAGTAATGTTTAAACTGTCCTGTTTTTCTGTTTAATAAATTAATACCTCCGCCATGCCATGTACCAATCCAGAGGTTTGCAGACCCGTCTTCAAAGATTTTATATACAACATTACTGCTAATGCTATTTGAATCTTCAGGGTTATGTTTAAAGTGCCTGAATTTGCCGGTTTGCCTATCCATCACATCCAGGCCTTCTTCTGTTGCAATCCAAAATCCTCCCTGCCTGTCTTCAGCCAATGATAATATTCCCCCATTGATTATTGTATTTATATTTTTATCATCGTGCTGAAAGCGGGTGAATTTTTTCGTGTTTTTATTTAAAAGGTTCAGGCCCTTGTTGGTACCTGCCCAAAGAAAATTTTTACGATCATGGTAAACAGATAATATAGCATTGCTGCTGATACTCCCGGGATCTTTAGCATCATTAGTAAAATATTTTATCGAGCTATTTTTACTATCTCTCATAATCAGGCCTGAATCAGAGGCCATCCATATAACACCGGAAGTATCTTCAGAGATAGCATGAACACGGCCTCCTGTTTCTGTATGTGCAATATTTTTTCTTAAAGGATCAATACGGTACACATTGCTTTGAGTAGTTATCCATAGTACTCCTTCTCTTGAAAAAGCTGCACACCAAACTGTATTTTCTCCGAACGCTTTTGCATTATCAGTCTCTGCCTTAAAGCGGATAAGCTTTGAGGTTGCAGGGTTAAAGTAATTAAGGCCAGCTAAAAAAGCCCCGATCCATATTCCGCCTGCTTTATCTTCTTTAATAAACGAAACGCCATAATTACCTTTTATCTCCGGGCTGCTAAGCTTTTCGGGATGAGATGGATCATATAGATAACGTTTGAATGTTCCTTTGTTCCTATCCATTATGTGGAGACCATCGCCAAAAGTACCTACCCAAAAATTACCATAGCTATCTTCATACATAGCCCGTACTTTATTATCGATTAAAGTATTAGGATTATTGGGATCATGCAGGTAACGGACAAACTTTCCTGTGTTTGTATCCATGCGATTTAAGCCACCCTCACCCTGTGGAGTTTCATTGTTATAGGGACTGCCGCAACCTACCCATATCACTCCTTTTTTATCCTGGTATAAAGCCCTTACCTGGTTGTTGCTCAGACTTGTTGAATCATTTAATTTTTTTTGAAAGCGGGTAAATTTTCCTGTTTTTTTGTCTAACCTGTTTAGGCCGCCATGAGTGCCAACCCATATGCTTCCTTTGTTATCTTCTAAAATTACCGTAACTGTATTATTGCTAAGGGTTGAAGGGTCATCAGGATTATAGCGGTAATGTGTAAAAATACCAGTAGCCGGATCAAATCTATCCATGCCCTGGCCAACAGTACCAAGCCAGATTATATCGTTACTATCAATATAAATATATTCCAGTCGTGATGGTGAAAGAGATTGGGGATTGAGCGGATCATTTTTATAGGTAACCACATGGTATCCATCGTAACGATAAAGGCTGGTACCGGTAAACCACATATAACCTTTGGAGTCCTGAGCCATGCAGGTAATAAATCCTCTAACGTTCTCTTCAAATAAAGGAACCCTGTTAAATACAAATTGCTGGGCCTTAGCCGGAATATATAAAACTAAAAAAGCAATTGCCAGGCAAGCAAATTTGTGCTTCATATACCATCTTATTTTGTCTGAACCAGGATTTATGAGATTGATAAGATTAATGGGATAAAATTATTCAATATACAAAGTATCTCATAATTCCCAATCATCCGTAAAATCTCAGATAAGACAAATCCCAATTCATACAATTCCGGCTCAAACAACCGGTAACTGAATAATAAACTCAGCACCTTCACCCTCTTTAGTTTCTACTTTTATCTCGCCACCATGCGCTTTAATAATATCGTAGCTTAAGGATAATCCCAATCCTGTTCCATGCCCGGTAGGCTTAGTAGTAAAGAATGGTTGAAATATTTTATCCATTACTTTTTGAGGAATGCCATTACCATTGTCTTTTACGATAATTAAAACCCCCAAACCCCCTGAAGGGGGCTTAACACCTTTTGTGCTAACAGAAACAGTTGGTTCGTATTCTTGTTGCCCCTTTAGGGGATAGGGGTTTTTCTTCTTTTCTGCTACTGCATAAAATGCATTGGTAAATAAATTCAGGAGTACTCTTCCAATATCTTGTGGTACAACATTTATTTTTTCAATACTTCTATCAAAATTTGTGAGAAAAACAGCATTGAAAGATTTGTCCTTTGCTCTTAATCCATGAAAGGTTAACCGCAAATATTCATCAGCTAAAGCATTAATATCAGTAGCTTCTTTATGGCCTGAGCTTGCTCTTGAATGTTGAAGCATTCCTCTTACAATAGCATCAGCCCGCTTGCCGTGATGATTTATTTTTTGCTCATTTTCTTTTATATCAATTGCTATCGCTTTTACTTCATCAATATTCCCTTTATTAATTTCCTCTTCTAATTCCTCTATTAATTCTGTATTTACTTCACTAAAATTATTGACAAAGTTTAGCGGGTTTTGTATCTCGTGTGCAATGCCTGCAGTAAGTTCTCCAAGGCTTGCCATTTTCTCACTTTGTATGAGTTGAGCCTGGGTGGATTTTAGGTCATTGAGCGAGTCTTCGGCAATCGTTTTATGTAAGTCGATTTGATCTTTTTGATGTTGTAATCTGACATAAGATATTTGTTTTTGCTGGTTGGCCCTGAATAGGATGAATGCAATAATCAAAAGCGCCAGCACCACGCTCGACAATAAATAAAATTGAGTCTGACTCTTGAATTTTAACCTGGACGCTTCTAATTCTTTTTCTTTCTCTTGTTTATTATATAAAAGATTTTGTTGCGCTATTACCTTTTCACGGCTAAATAAACTATCCTTTAGAACTAATGATATTCTCAGGTATCTGAGTGCACTGTCCGGTTTTTTTTGTGATTCATATAAAGAGACCAATAAATCGGATGCCTTAAGTGTTC
>JBDSAQ010000266.1:0-4862 GCA_039922095.1 Ginsengibacter sp.
TAAGTATCCAATTGCGCACATCTTTATTACCAGATGTAACCTTTGGATATTTGAAAAGAAGAATGAAAACAATGCCGCTTAACCAAACAAACTGCGTATTGTATTCTTTAAGCAGCCAGCGTCGCCAATTAAATGTAAAGCCTCTTAAAGTATGAATTAATCCTCTCAAATCGGGTAGCCATCTGTTTACGAGGCTGCAATACTTGCTAAAGGCATCACCGAATTTCTTTCTCAAAAAATTTTCTTCGGCCAATACAATAGCATGGTATATAAAAATGAAAACCGGCATTACTATAAACACATAAATGGCAGAGTCTGATAAAATACCCACGCCAAGAAGCATAAGTATATTTCCTAAATATAAGGGGTTGCGGCAATGACTGAAAATGCCTTGTGTAACAAGATCTTCAGCATAAATATTCCTGTTTTTTCCACCCCGTATTATGTATATAAGGCCTATCGTCAATCCCCTGATAATCTGCCCGGCAAACGTTACTATAAGCCCTATGGCTACAGGCCATATCCAATAAGTGCTATGAAAAAAAATTTTACTAAAGATAAGCGGAGAGGGAATAAATAAAAGCAGGTAAAGAAAAATAAATAAGAAGTTTCTGTATTTGAAAAAAAAATTGCCGATTGCAATCATTTGTATTATTTTTTTGCAATGATACCAGTAAAATTATACCATTTGAAAAATATTTCATGATGGCTAAAACCAGCTTCTTTCAGCAATATAATATTTTCACTTAGCTTATAAGGTATCAATACATTTTCGAGCGCTTCCCTTTTTTGCGATATTTCTATTTCGCTATAATGATGGCGTTTTTTCATCTCATAATAATAGTTGATAAAATCCCGGTTGAAAGAGCTTTCTTCAGCCAATATTTTTTCGACCAATATCAAAACTCCTCCCGGGTTAAGGCCATCTATTATATTTTTAAGCAGCCTTTCACGATACAGTGGCCTTACAAACTGCATGGTTAAACAGTTAATAACCACTGAGGCATTCTGTATTTTTAAAGGTTGTGCTAAATCAGCTACCATCAGCTCGTACGGCCGGGATATACCGGCTTCCTTCAGTTTAACATCGCACTTTTTAAGCATTTCCTGCGAGTCATCAATGCCAATAAATTTAATAGCTGGTGATAAAAACTTATCTATTGATAAAAAAGTGGTGCCGGTTGAACAACCAAGATCATAAATGCAGGTATCTTCTCTTGCGTGGGTTTGAGATTGTTCGGCAATCATCCTTTGCATTTCATCATAAAAAGGCACAGAGCGATTGACCATATCATCAAAAACATTGGCAATAGCAGTGTTGAATTTAAAATCTGATGGTTTTGTGATGTCTTTAAAAACTTCGTCTTTATTCACAGCGGCTGATGATTTTGTAATTCCGGATGATTAGCGAATCATTTATTGTGTAAATGTATCATTTCTATATAAACAAGCAAAGTTGATTGAGACATAAATTCATGTAAGCTCTCATAAAAGTGTAAGTAATCTGCTATTCCCTTATCATAATTACCAGGTGCTAATGCCATGATAGTTCCTTCTTCTGAAGGACCAAAGGTTGCAATAATTTCAGCATCAGAAATAGAACGCATAATAAGCGGCTCAACAGATTGCCGGAATGCCTTGATACATAGAGGTAAGGTGTTAGCTAAGGTTCCGTCAAGATCAAAAATCACAGCTTTTATTTTTTGCATTTGCTTTTAAAATTATTACATCCGGATATAATTGTGACATAATATTTACTAGCCCGGAGGTTTAAACATCCTGGTTTTGTTTATAGTCTTAATTCATTTTGTTTTATTTTGATTCCGTAACTTCCAGTACCATATTTAATTGATTTTAAAAAAAAAATTAAAACGAATTGCATGTCAAACACCACCCATAATTCCAGGAGAAAATTTCTTCAGCAGATCGGAAGCGCCGGCATATTAGCAGCAGCCAGTCCGCTGGTAAGCTTTGCTGCGGCTGAAAAAGCAGAAGAACGCATTATAAGATATTCTAAAAAAATATCTTCCAATGACAAAGTCAGGCTTGCTGTGATTGGTTATGGTATCCAGGGCCATATGGATTCAGGTACTGCATTAAAGGTTCCCGGCGTAGAGCTGGTGGCAGTCTGTGATCTTTATGCAGGAAGGCTTGAGAATGCAAAAGAATTACATGGCAAAGATATTTTTACCACTAAAAATTATCACGAGATACTTGAGCGCAGTGATGTGGACGCAGTTATTATTTCTACCAGCGATCACTGGCATGCAAGAATAACAAAAGAAGCTCTGAAAAAAGGAAAGGCGGTGTATTGTGAAAAACCCATGGTACACAAAATAGCTGAAGGCATGTCAGTAGTAGAAACACAGCATGCCACCAATAAAGTAATGCAGGTAGGCAGCCAGCGGGTAAGCAGCATTGTATATGCAAAGGTGAAAGAATTATATAAAGCAGGTGAAATAGGAAAATTAAATATGGTAAATGCTGTTTACGACCGCCAGAGCGCTATCGGTGCATGGGAGTATACCATGCCTGCAGACGCATCACCGGGAACAGTTGATTGGGAACGATACATTGAAGGAATGAATAAAATGCCTTTTGACCCAAAAAAATTCTTTTGGTGGCGCAATTACCGGGAATTCGGGACAGGTGTTGCCGGTGATCTTTTCGTTCATCTTCTTTCAGGAACACATGTTATTACCGGCTCTAAAGGCCCTGATAAAATATTTTCTTCAGGCATGCTTTCTTATTGGAAAGACGGACGTAACGTACCGGATGTAATGACAGGTATATTGCAGTATCCTGAAGCAGCTGAACATTCAGCTTTCCAACTTACCCTGCAGGTAAATTTTGTTAGCGGAACCGGCGGGCAGGAAAGCCTGAAAATAGTAGGTGAAGAAGGCGTTATGGAAATAAGAGGCAATGGTCTCACTGTTCATCACAGTATTATGCCTAAGGCGCCGGGCATCGGAGGTTATGATGCAGTATTTACATATCCTAAAGCTATGCAGGATACATTAATGACTAACTATAACCAGAAGTATACAGAGGAAGACAAAAAAAGAAAAACAAAAGCTGATATTGATTTTAAAGTGCCGCAGGGATATAATGAGCACCTGGATCATTTTACGAATTTCTTTGATTCAGTAAGGACAGGAAAACCGGTAGTAGAAGATGCCGTTTTTGGTTTCAGGGCCGCTGCTCCATGCCTTGCCTGTAACGATAGCTACATTCAAAAGAAAATAATTTCATGGGATCCGGAAAAAATGATGGTGGTAAAAGGATGATGAAACGATCAGGCTTGCTGGTTAAATTTAAATTCAGGACATTCCGGTTTGTCAATTCCAGATCATAAATTTTTCTTCATTTTTTTTGGTTAGAATTTATTTCCACTGCTCATCTGCGAACTTTAAATATTGCTGCCAGTCGTACAATGTTACATTATGTTTTCCTTCACGAATATGGTAACGGATCGTATGGCCAACAGGGTGATTCAGTGGCGGCATACTGTCAACATCAATTCCCTTTTTTTTAAACAATGCATAAACACGTCCTGCTTCTCTTGCACTTAAAAATTCTCCTTTGGGATCAGACCATGAATCGCCTTCTGCACTTGCAACATATAAAGGCCGTGGGGCAATTAGCGATAACAACATGTGCCCGTCAACAGGCAAGGCATTGATGTTATCACCATAACTTTTATATCTGCCAATAAACCAATGAGGAAATTTTTCATTGATGATCTTTACAGTTTCTCCGTACCATCTTTTTGATAATGCCGCACCGCCTTCGCCTGATTCATTTGATATTATCAAAGCAAAACGCTTATCGGAGGCAGCAGCCCACAAAGCAGCTTTACCCAATCGTGAATGCCCGAAAAGCGCAACTTTATTTGCATTTATATCTTTATCTTTTTCAAAATAATCAAGTATCCTGCTTAGGCCATAGGCCCATGCTCCCATTGCACTCCATTCTTCCGGCTGAATTTTTAAAATATCTTTTATAGTGGTTCGAATACCAGTCTTCCAGCCTTCAGGGTTATCTGGCTCAAGATCGCCACAGTAGGCGGTTGCTACTGCATAACCATGAGAGAGAATTTCTTTCACCTGCCATTGCGAAGCCTCAGCGCCTCTTGAAGAATCTGTTGCTCTATTATTTACTGCACCTTTGGCGTGTGTTGCAACCCACGTTTTTGAGAGAAGAATTCCATCATCGTTTTGAATGGCATGGTTGCCGGAAAAATTATACCCCAGGAAAACCGGAACTGGTTTTTTTACGTTGACAGGAAAATATAAAAGAACATCTGTATAAACACCTGTATCAGTTGGATGAAGATAAATGCGGACTTGTTTTCTAATTGCTAATCCGCCTAACGCTTGCTCCTCTTTCTCTATTAAACGAAAGTTTAAGGGGATCTTCTTTACAGGATATTTACCAAACTGATTCTCCTGGTATAAATTATAAATATAAGGACGCTGTATATTATTCCATTCCTCCAAATTCTTTACTACTCTGCCATTTTTCATCTTTAAAACATCAGGCAAAGTATAAGCATAAACTTTAGATTCATCTGTGTTTGAAGTGTTTGTTTGTGCCTGGCTAATATGAACAAGGCAAGCGAGGACAAGAAAAATAAAAGCTCTATTTCTTTTTAAAATCATACATCCTATTTTAAGATTATGGCATTTTTTTTAATCCTTCCCATTTCACGTTCCATTTACCGTTTTTAGGAATGCCAGGTAAAATTATAGTATTGTTATCGTACCCTGCCACCATCATTGCAATAGCCGTAAGCAAGCCACCATTGCCCGGCATATACACACGCAAACGCTCATCCTGGTAATTATGACCACTCGCTAAAT
>JBDSAQ010000267.1:0-9701 GCA_039922095.1 Ginsengibacter sp.
TCCGGCTGGACGGTTTCAATTTAGTTTTTGTTCAATTTGGCTTTGGTTCCGGGCAGGACCAGCAATGAATTCCCTAACCTTCGGCAATGCAAAACGTAGCAGGCAATTTAAATGCACTCTGACTAAACATGCGAAATCTTATTTCCAAACTAACCTTATTTTTAGCACTACTATTACAATGCTGCACAGACCATAGAGATTATTATACTTTCTCAGATCACAATTTTATAATTGACTATCCAAACGGGTGGCAAGTAACTCATGAAATAGACGGTTTAAAACTCTCGTCTAACGACAACTATGCAACTGCGACAGTTGCTAACTATCCAAATGCTGCTGGTTTGTCTTTAGAAGAAATAAGAAATTTTATCCTTAAATTAAACCATGCAAGTGAAAATCCCGAAAATGTGAAAATGACTCAGACTCAAGATAGTATTGAGTATTATTATGAACATACTGAAAAGGATTTTAAGTGGTTAACTAAAATAATAAGGAGGAACAATTCCTTTCATTTATTAAGAATAAATTGTCAGATTAATAAATGGGAATTAAATAAATCTATTTTGCTCCATATTGTGGAGTCTTTTAAATTCCGATAAACAGCGTACAACATTCGGCCTGGGAATATGGCGGGCGACGAATATATTCTCAACTTTTTCTTCGCTAACCGACCTCAGTTCCGGCAAACAAATAACGCCGGCCAATAGAATAAACAATGAACCTTTATTTATAAATTTAGCTTCGGTTACGGGCTGACGATTTTCAAATACCGCCACATCCAGGCCGTTTCCGTTACATGCCCAGCCTTCATTTCAAGTTGCGGTGCACAAAATTCATAGTTCAAAATTTTTATAAACAATTTTTAGTACGAGAAAAATTTGTGTTTCCGAAAACACTCTTTAATAGCAAGGTACGTTGGCTAAGGACTTTGTAAACTAAAAACACTTTCCCCAATACTACTGTTTGCACTTTTATTTATTCGTTGCTTTTGCTTTGTTATACTCCTTTAGGCACTCATCAAGCGGTTTGCCCTGGTTATAAATGCAATCACAAAATTCCTCGCAGGCCTTTGGATTACTATTGCCGGGACATCCATTTGTGCACTCCTCTGGGGAATTACCAGGTCGAATGTCATACAGAAATTGGTTTATAATAATTACTGCAGCTATTATCGCAAAAACACATCCGAAAAACAGGAACGGAAATTTGTTGCTCAACGGTCTTTCCCTTGCTGAGTTACCATTCTCTTTAACTTGTTTGAATGGTAATATGTATTTTATTCGCTCATAGTCCCAACATAATAAATATGCATTGGCAAGCAACATTATTGTTGTCATGCGAGTGCCTTCGAATCGGACAGCATAAGTCAGGATACAAATATTCAAGATAATGGGAAAATACATCAGTGCACCAAGAAGTGCCGTTCTCGGAATAAGTAATAAAATAGCAATTAATAACTGCGAAATTCCGATAAATGTATAGTAGTATTCGGTGTGGTGTAGAGCTTCCAAATAATGACCCATCGGATTGTTAACGGATAAACCGCTGGCGAACCGGTCTCCCCTAACTTTTACAACCCCTGATATAAAAAATCCCAGCGCCAGCATGATACGACAGAAAACGGCAAAATAATGGAACCATTTGTTTCCCTTTGCTTCATAGTATACATGGTTAAGCTTGCTTAATATACTCATAAAATAACTGTTAAGTTAATGGTTACGAATAAGTTTTGTGTTTTACCCACCTATTGTCCTTCTTTATAGCTTCGATGCCAAGTTAACTCATCTACATAAAAGTACTTTGAATTACAAAGTAAATGAAAATTACTTTCCAAAAAATACTTTTTTGTTGATGCTTTAGATTCAAACACAAGCAACATCAAATTCACAAAGAAAAAGGCAGTAACAAATGCATTGCCAAAAGTCAGGGCTGCACATTGAAACATCGACCGCAGTTCGCTATCAACTGTGGTTCGGGGCTGGATCTTTTCTATTGAGCTTTAGTCGTTAACTTCAACTTTACATTTTAAATTCGGCATCAGCACCGGGCAGGACGAGCAACGAATCCCCCGCCCTTCGGCAATGCAAAACGTTATGTACACAATAAAATGACACACCCTACATTATTTATGTAGTTTATCCTAATAATTTTAACGGCATGTTCTTAACTATGTAAGAGTGCAGTGATTGCCCTGAAAAGCACTCAATCAAAAACCTCCTGATGCCATTGTAATCCATCACAACGACAGAGGAATGCAATATTGCATCAATGAGTATATAAAGTTATTAACAACATCATGCCCTTATCTCAATGACACAAAATGGCGACCCTTATGAAATTGCCATAGCCGAAAGAGTAGATGGTATTTTAAAACTGAACTCATCAGCCGTTATTATGACACCATTGATAATGTCTCTAAACATATTGCAAGAGGCATTACCATTTACAATTATAAAAGAAGGCACAGCAGTTTAAATTACCAGATACCTAATGATGTACATATCCAAACCGGGCCACAGATAAGACGATGGAAAACCTATTATTCACAAAAGAAAACGGAAGAAATTATGGAAGCAACTTAAACGCCCCGGGCTACAAAAATATTTTTTTGCCGCCGCACCACAAACAAGTTTATTAATCAACCTTATTCAGGATGATTTTATGTTACTCAACCAATAACAGGATTATCTTTACTTAATAGACGCCTTTTTTCAGGACGGGGTCATACTACTATTATCAGTAGTTCCCTGACATTTCTTTACTCAACTTTTTATTCATATTTTCTCGACTGGCTGCAAGCAAATTCAAAATGGTAAAGCATTTAAAAATATTGACACTTCTCTTGTTGACAAAGTTTTCTTCTTTTGGACAGGTTGGCTATTCAAGCAAGATTTTTCACAAACATTTCCAAACCTGCCATTATATTGGGACAACGGAAGAGGATTTTATTATTATACTTAATGAGGACTCAACAATAAGCATAACAAGGTACAATACAAATTACCGTGACCAATATAATGCTGTTACTAGACAATTATATGTAGGTACTTATTCGACATTGGGAGACACAATAAAGGTTAAATTCATAGACCAGAGCTCAACGACAAAAAATAAAATCAAAGACACAAACACAACTACTCACTTTGTAAAGAAGGTAGACATAGTATTAACGGGAAATAATTTTTTTCAATTTCCTTCAACAACCTATATCATAAATGCTGACAAAATTTTTTCTGTGGACGGTTTATTTCCAACTTTGCCTTTTTCAGCCGCATCCACTGTAATGCTACTTGAATCGGAATTTATGAATTGGGACAAAAGGTTATTTTACAAAATGGAAATATTTGGGCTCTCTAAGTAGCACTGCCTGCAGTCAACAGCAGGTGGCTGATGCACACTACTTTATAAATTTCATTGGCATACATTCTCATAACATGCTTTGTTACGTGTTTATATAAGACAAATTTGCTGCAAATTTTTTTGAGTGAAGATTTATTCCGTGAAGTGTTATAAAACCTATGAGCATAGAAATAAAGTTTAAGAGGCTTTTACCAGCCTTTATTTGCAATGCTTTTTACATCAGCCTGCACTTTTTTGTTTGCCACTTTAATAATTTTTTGAGGTTGTAAGCCACTGCCGCCATGGGCATCCATTTGTTAAGCTAAGGTTAGTCCGGTCCCCTTTTTAAAGTTTGATTACAATTAATTATGACGATCAAAGGGAGGGCCCTCTTTACGATTTCTTTACAATCGGAAATCCAAAATATTTTTGTCTAAGCGAGACACACAGATAAATTCATAACGTTGCCTTCTACATGGCTTCTTCTTTAGCGCTGCTTAATGTAAACCCAGGTAAATACATGTGTTTCCCTCCCTGCATGGCAGATTCATGAGCCAGTATACCTACACAGGTAATATTCGCTGATTGGCGTGCGTTTGGAAATGGTTCTTTTTTATTTGACAATGCACTAACAAATTCATGAACCAAATGCGGATGTGAACCGCCATGACCTGCTCCCTGTATAAAAGAAAGATGCTGGTGATCATCTGTATCATACACACCTTTTGTTGTAAAACGCTGGATAGCCTCGGGTAATAAATGAGCATAATCAGGGGAGTGAACTTCTTCCGGTATTTCCGGCTCGGGGCGTTTAGCTGTGTGCACTATCAATGGGCTTCCTTCTATAAGAGGCCACTCCACTGATTTCTTTGACCCATATACTTCAAAGCTTTCCCTGTATTGGCGGGCAGTATCAAACAAAGAGCGGTAAACATGAGCGCTTAAATCTGAATTTTTGAATTTAATATGTGTGCTTTCTACAGCAAAAGGCGAATTATAATGAGCATGCAATTCTTTCCTTATCGTACCTGATCCAAAACAGGAAACATATTCTGCTTCTCCTTTAGTTAATGCCAGCACAGGTCCTACACAATGTGTAGCATAATGCATAGGAGGGAGGCCGGGCCAGTAATTGGGCCATCCATCCATATCCTGTTGATGGCTTGCTTTAAGAAATTGTATTTTTCCAAGCTCGCCTTTTTCATAAAGCTCCTTCATAAAAAGAAATTCACGGGCATACACAACCGTCTCCATCATCATATAAATAAGCCCGGTTTCTTTAACCAATTCGACTATCTGTTTACATTCTTCTACGGTAGTAGCCATAGGTACAGTACACGCTACATGTTTCCCTGCTTTTAGCGCTTTTATAGATTGTATTGCATGATCCGGTATAGGAGTATTGATATGCACTGCATCAATATCCGGGTCTTTTAACAACTCATCATAATCAGTATATCTTTTTTCAATTTTAAATTCATCTCCGACCTGGTTTAACTTTTCTGAATTCCGTTGACAGATTGCATACATGTTTGCATTGGGGTGGCGCTTGTAAATAGGAATGAACTCTGCCCCAAAGCCGAGGCCCACAATTGCAATATTTATTTTATTTTCCATCATTGAAAAAGATTTTAAAATTGTTTGTTGTATGTATTATTTTTCACCTGCCCATTTTTTTAAAAAAGCAAGGCCTTCAGAAGCAAAGCCATCCTGGCTTTCTGCCATGGGATGCCAGAAGCAAACTGCCCCGGCAAGTTCTTTGTTTTCGGGTGTAAAACTTTCAATGGTTACAGTTCCTGTGTAGTTGATTGCATCCAGTCCTTTTCTATAGGCAAGCCAGTTAGTTTGTCCTGTACCGGGTGTACCGCGATAATTTTCCGAAACCTGCAAATGAATTAATTTATCACCCGCAGTAATAATGGCTTGCTCTACATCTCTCTCTTCAATATTCATGTGAAACCCATCGAGCATTATTTGTGCAGCCGGATGATTTATATCATTCACTAAACGCAATACATCTTCAGCAGTATTAATCAAATCTGATTCAAAACGATTCAACGGTTCCAATGCTATTTTCAATCCCCGCTCTGCTGCCATGTTACAGGCGATGCGTAAATTTTTTACTGCTCTATCCCACTCTACTTTACGCAGTTCAGGTGATAACATTCTTGCTTTGCCAACTGCAGAATACATAGGGCCACCGAAAAAATTAGTTCCTACTTCTACACAAAAATCAAGACATGCTTCTATGTAAGAGAAACTGTTTTTGTGAAAAGTTTCATCATCATTTGTAAAATCTCTTGCAGTTCCAAAAGCTCCGCAGATGTTTGCTTTCAACCCATAGAGGTTTAATGCTTTTTTTACTTCCCTGATATTTATAAGAGAAGGATCTTCCACGGCAATTTCTAAAACATCAAAACCCATCTTAGCAATTTTCGGAAATAATTCCTGTATAGAGGCCGTAGTAAAAGGCGATGTCCATAACCAGGTACTAACTCCATATGTAATGTTTAAGGCCATGCAATCAATTGATGTTTTAATAATTTGATATGCTACACTTCTCTTTTAAGACTACTGCCTTGTACTGACCTTTTGGTGTAAAATTATTTTGCTGTTGCAAGAGATTTTTGGTCTGCTTTTGTTACTCTTAATATTCCTTTCATGATTCTCCAATGTCCCGGGAAAGTGCATACATAAGGATAATCTCCGAGCACATCGGGCAACTTAATCGTCAATGTAAATTTTCCACCCGGGTTAATCAATGGCGTAGCCTTTAACACCTCAGGCATTTTTGGCACATAATTCATTTTTGCACCGTTAGGATCCTGCGCTAATTTGTCTGCTGCCGCTCCAACTTTCTCTAATGTTTTTGGCCTTATCAACACCAGGTTGTGTTGCATGAAATCCGGATTTTGTAAAACAATCTGTATCGTTGTTCCGGCTTTTGCAGTTATTAATTGTTTGTCGTATTTCATTACGTCTTTCAGCACTTTCAAAACAATTGTCTTATCTATTTTCCCACTAACTGCTACGGACGATGTAATGCTTTCCAGTGTTTCCAGTTTTGCATTAGTGAGACTGGAACCACGGAGAAAGAAAGTAGTATCAGGATAGTCGGCAACTTTATCTTCCCCGGTTCTAAAATCCACACCAACCCTCAACGGGAGAACTAAATTATTTTTAAATGCCCCCTGGGCTTTTGCAGAACCTGCGTTTTTGTTGTCAATCAACAATCGCATCGTTCCATCTTTGAGCAACCCCGCTTTAAAAGAAAACCTGGCTGGTAATGGCTGCATAGTAACAACCTGGTAAGCCTTGTCCTTCTGATTTACCCTGAAATACATTTTATCATCCATAAAATAAATACCATAGCCTTCTGTTTTATTTCCATGAGCTATTACTAAACCATTGTAAGGCGGAGGTTGTGTGTTAGCAGGAACTGTTGCCGGTGCCCCATTAGCTGCAGGAAGTGCACCAGGCCCTCTTGTTACTTTTTCAATATAACCGGAAATAAGCAATTCGCTATTTACCACATCAGGATTTGGTGCATCGGCTTGTTGCTGCCTGTTAAAGGTTCTTCTTAAAGATATTCCGTTTAACCGGGAACCAAATGCAAGGCGTTGCGGTAACGAAGCTTCCAGCAACGAAGGATTATCATTAAGTCCTTTTTTCCTGAATGCAGCCCTGAATGTTTCCTCGTTTATTTTACTGGCAATGGTTAGTGCGTACCGCAACCATGTATCACTCACGTTTTCTTCATTTTCTGCCATAGCCAACAACACATTTCCTATTTCAGCAGAAGGCTTCATATCGGTAGTTGCTAATACAGCCGCGAGGCGAACCCTGAAATCTTTATCATCAAAAAGCTTTGCTTTTTGAATAGCCTGGAAGGTAGCAGTAGTTTTAGGCAATACTTCTATTGCAGCTCTGCGCACACCCGCAGCAGGATGATTGAGTGCTTTAATAGCAACATTCAAAGCTTCATGGTTAGTACCATTAAATGCTTTTAAACCATTCATGGTCCATAGAGCATGAACCGCAGGTGCATTGATTCCTGTTTCATCTAATTTTTCATTTTGTACCAGTTTATACAAAGCAGGTAAAACAGATTGATCTCCTTTTTCTACCAATAAACGTTGAGCGGTGGTACGCCAAAACATATTTGTATTAGATAACGCATTTACCAAACCGTCTACATCATTTTTATTTAATTGTAGTGTATTCTTTTGATCATTTGCTTTGTAAGCAAGACGATAGATACGTCCACGTTCATGATCTCTTAATGGATTTACATATGCATTACCCGCCCCATTTATAGCATCAATTCCTGAGGAAGCAATACTTGGAGTCGGGTTATGCTGGATAATAAAATCATACCAGTCTGTTATCCAAAGAGCACCATCCGGACCTACTTCAGCCTGGATGGGTGCAGCCCATTCGTCGGCACTGGCAAGCATGTTCCAGCCATCACCATCTTCTTTAAAACCAGAACCATTTTGTTGCAGAATAACACGGTGAACTAAACGGCCGGTAGGCTCTGTTACAAATGCAACACGGTTCCAATACTCTGCCGGAAAAACTCTTGCTGTATAAAGGCTATGGCCGGCCGCTGCTGTGAAGCCCCCATGCACATCTACCTGCCGAAGGTTTTTAGTAGCCACATGCATAGCATAATGCGCATCTAATTTTTCTACTCCTGTTTCATTAATCTTTACTTTATCAAAATATCTTTTGGGCATTCCGAAGAATGCAGTATGCGTATTATTAGCTGTCGAAATAAAGACATCAAAATCTTCAGAAAAACCAAGGCCCCATGTATTGTTGCTTGTTGTTGAAAGAAACTCCAGTTCTTTTGTACCAGGATCGAATCTGTATGCACCACTTCCAAAGGCAAGGGAGTCCTTCCCTTTTTTACCATTATTATAGCCTGAATAACCAACTACTCCCCAGATCTTATTATCCAAACCATACCGGAGATTTGATGCCTGTGCATGTGTATCACGCTTGCCCCAGCCCGTTATAATATTTTCCCTTACATCCGCCTTATCATCACCATCTGTATCTTTCAAAAATAAAAATGAGGGAGCCTCGCTTATAATAATACCTCCATTAGAAAAGACAAAACTTGTAGGAATATTTAGTTTATCAGCAAAGATGGTTGTCTTATCGGCCTTACCATCGCCATTGGTATCCTCCAGAATTTTAATGCGGTCATCACCAATATCATCATTCTTAATTTCATTGGGATAATCTACTGTTTCAATGACCCACAACCTGCCACGTTCATCCCAATTCATATAGATAGGATTAACTACGTCTGGCTCTGAAGCAAATAACTGCAATTCAAAACCAACGGGTACCTGGATAAGAGACATGGATTGCTGCGGACTTAAAGGTTCCTGAACTTTTGGGGCTGGATTCTTTTTTTCATAATTGGGAATTGCACCATCAAAATATTTTGGGTCAGCAAGTTGAAGTTCAGCCAGGTTTGCTCTTGCTTTATCACCAACGGCCCACAAAATTCCATTGCGTACAAGGTCTAAAAAGCCCTGGTTATTAAATGTATTTCCATCATGACCATACGCTGTATAAAATACTCTTCCTTCTCCGTAAGGTCTTACCCAGGTATAAGGTTCATGATGATCGCCTTCCACTCTTTCGGTGAGCACTTCTATATTTTTACTGATCTTATCATGTACATAAGTTTCATCTGTAGTAACAAAAGAAGTAATGCCTTTCATAACCGGATGATCAGGCCTTACAATAACAGCGGGAAAGGAATCATATTTATGGCTCTTAAATTGCCCGCCGATCATCTCTACTACTTCCGGTGAATTACGAAAACAAAAAGATGCTGAATGCAATGGAATAAACCCCTTACCACTGCGCACAAAATTCAACAATGCTTTTTCCTGCGAAGGGCTTATGGTATCATAGTTGGCATATACTATAAGACCATCAAACTTCTCAAGGTTCTTTTCATTTAAATCATTTGGCTCTGTAGTGTAGGTTATATTAATACCGCTCTTAAAATATTCTTTGGTAAAAATATCGGCCAGCATTTCAGAATTATGGTGAACACTCTTATGGCCAAGGAATAATATTTCAAGCCTGCGAGGCTGAGCAGGAGAATTTTTTGTAGTGGCGGCACTAAAAATAATTGCCAGTATTAACGTCGCAAAAATGTTGAGATTTTTTTTCTCTATCATAGCAAACAGTTATTAGTTAGGGGAAAACGAAAAACAAATTTCAATAAATTCATTTTACTACCCTATTAGAATTTTATCAAAATCCGACTGAATTTTGTCATTAAATCTTTCTAAATTTAGTTTTCAACGATAATTAAAAGGGTTTGAAAACTG
>JBDSAQ010000268.1:0-4201 GCA_039922095.1 Ginsengibacter sp.
TTTTATTATTCATGTTTTATGCCAATATAGGACTGTAATTTTGAGCATCCGTCTTTTTTATTATCTTCATCATAAACAGTTTTATTTATGCCTTCATCCCGCCAACTCAGTGCTATTATGTTTGCAGACATTGCAGGGTATACAGCTATGATGCAGGAAGACGAGGTATTGGCATTGCGCCTTCGGAATAAATTTCAACAAAAACTTCAAAAAGAAGTAACCAACTATAATGGCTCCTTGCT
The DNA here is from genome assembly GCA_039922095.1 of Ginsengibacter sp. GTDB lineage: Bacteria > Bacteroidota > Bacteroidia > Chitinophagales > Chitinophagaceae > Ginsengibacter. The sequence goes on from JBDSAQ010000268.1 coordinate 243, forward strand.
TGATTTAAGAGGTGATGGAGCTCTATGCAGGTTTATCAGCACCATAGAAGCGGTGAGAGCAGCGGTTATTTTGCAACTGGATATGCTGGCCGACCCGGCTGTACCATTACGAATAGGTATACATACCGGGGATGTGGTCATAGAGGAAAATAATATTTATGGGGATGGAGTAAATATTGCCTCAAGAATAGAATCATTTGCCTTACCTGGCAGCATACTTATCTCCGGCAGAGTATACGATGATATAAAAAATCAAAAAGATATCCAGGCTGTTTTACTGGGGAGGTATATGCTCAAAAATGTAAAAGAACAAGTAGAGATATTTGCTATAAGTAATACCGGTATAAGAATTCCTGATAAGAATAATGCGAATGGCAAGGGTGAAAAAATTGATGACAATAAGCTCATCGAAAGATCAATTGTTGTATTGCCTTTTATAAATATGAGCAATGATCCTGAACAGGAATATTTTAGCGATGGCTTAACTGAAGAACTTATCTCAAACTTAACAAGGCTCAAAGAGATGAGGGTGATTTCCAGAACAACTTCAATGCAATACAAAGGCACAAAAAAAGATATTAAAACAATAGGTAAAGAAAACGGGGTGAAATATATTATGGAAGGAAGTGTACGAAAACATGGCAGCAACCTCAGGATAACAGCACAATTTATTGATGCCATAGCGGACATTCATTTATGGGCGGAGACATTTAGCGGTTCTATAGATGATATTTTTGATATACAGGAAAAGGTGTCGGAAAAAATTGTTGAAGCCTTAAGAATACAGCTTACAAGAGAAGAGCAGAATATTTTGGAGAAGCGTTACACAGATAACTCTGAGGCTTATCAGCTTTATCTGAAGGGCCGTCACTTCTGGAAAAAAAGAAATGAAGAAAGTCTTATATCTGCTATCCGCAATTTTGAAAATGCCCTGGAGAAGGATCCAGACTATGCCCTTGCATGGGCTGGTATTGCCGATACTTATAGCCTGATGGGCGAATACACTAACATTTCCCGAAGAGAACTTTTCCCAAAGCAAATGGCAGCAGTTAACCGGGCATTGGAAATAGACAATCGTCTTGGGGAGGCACATATATCGCTGGCAATTTCACTTATGCTGAATGAATGGGATTGGAAAAATTCGGAAAAAGAATTTAAACTTGGAATAGAATTAAATCCAAACTATGCCACAGGTCATCACTGGTATGCAGAGTGGTTGTTGTTTACTGGTAAAACTGAAGAAGCATTCAGGGAGATTTCGCTGGCTGTTGAGTTGGATCCCATTTCCAAGGGAATATTGAAAGACAAAGGGATATTTTATTATTATATAGAGGAATATGATAAAGCCTTTAACATGGGAATGATGACACTTGAACTGGACCAAAACTTTGCTCCGGCTCACCGTCTTCTATCACTTACTTACATGGGTATGGGAAAGTTTGATGAAGCTACTGCCCAAAACAAACTTTGGGGAGAACTTACAGGCAACAAGGTAAAAACTGATATCGCTCTTGCTGAAATTTATGCTGCAGCCGGGCGCAAAGAAGAGGCAAAAGAAATAATAATACAGGTAGAAGAAGAAAGAGTATTTAGTGGAAACGATTACAGGGGGATGGCCCTTGTATATATAGCCCTCGGCGAAAATGATAAGGCCTTTGCGTGGCTGGAAAAAAGTTATAACAATCATGAAGAATCCTTATGCAGTATAAGGATTGACCCAAAAATGGATTCAATTCGTTCTGATCCCCGGTTCCGTACATTACTACAGAAAACAGGACTGGAAAAATAGTGCTCTAAGTCTTGCTTTTTACCCTGCACCGGTAAGCGGAATATTATTATAAAATACCTGGTAAAACCAAAGGCATGAAAGCAGCAGGACTTATGGAAATAAAAGAGGAGTTAACGACACTTCCTCCAAAAAAGGTATTAGAATTATGCCTTCGGCTTGCTAAGTATAAAAAAGAAAATAAAGAACTGCTCAGCTACCTGTTGTTTGATGCTCATAATGTTCAGATCTATGTTGAAAGTGTGAAGAAGGAGATAGATGAACAATTTACTGAATTACCTAAAACCAATTGGTACTTTACAAAGAAAAGCCTCCGAAAAATACTCAGGGCCATTGGCAAACATAGCAGGCATACCGCAACGAAGGAATCAACAATTGAAATGCTTATTCATTTCTGCACCAAACTAAAAACGTCAGAAATTAACTTTAAAAAAAATCAGTCACTCTTAAACCTGTACAATCAGCAGTTGAAAAAAATAAATACATTGATGGTATCCATTCATGAAGACCTGCATTTCGATTATAAAAAACAATTGGAACAATTAAATTTTTAATTATACCTGTTCCGGATTTTCAATTTCCCGGAGTTAAAAATCATAACTTGTGAATTACCGGCGCTATGAATTAGGCTATCAGCTTCATTAATTTAGAGAAGAATAAATTGCTGCGAGGAAGACTTATGAGTTTTGCTATCGGAGATTTTAATGGTATATGTTGCCGGTTGAAGTTGTTTAAGATTTAAGCGTGTCTGTGTATCATCTTTTGCCATAGCTAAAATTTCTTTTTGAACTAAGATGCCTGATTCATTATATATTTCAATTGTCTGATTTGCCGCAAAAGGCTTACTCCATTTGATGTTTAGTTCCGAAGAAGAAGTGATGGGGTTTGGGAAGATAATAAAGGTTTTAGTTACGTCTACTTTTGATGACTTAAAAATATGTTTCTTTTGTATGCGAACTCCACTAGTGATACCTCCCATCCTAAACGACATTAATTGTGGTTCAGATTCAACTGAAGAACATTTGTTTTCTTTAATTTGATACGCTTCAGGTTTTATTGAAACTTTCTCTGCATACATATTTTCATCTATCTGAACGCCGGAAAATCTTTTCATGCTTTTTGATACTTGCAGATTTTTAGATGTTTTGCGGGCAGTTTGTGCAACCTGTGAATGTGCCTGAACTTTTACCACTCCTTGTGCAATTAGTTTTGATGAAAATAAAAATACCGGGATAGTTACCTGCAACAAATATTTTAACCAGTGAATTTTTTTAGGAGGGATCAGAATATCAGTATCTAATTGGTTAGTAGTAAATCTTCCGCAGACATTTTCTTTTTCTTTTTTAAAAAACCTGATCAATTGCTCATCACTCATCTTTGAAAAATCAATAACTGTTTTCTGACATGAGTTACAAAATTTTCCGTGCTGCTTCTGCTGCATAACATCCCAGCTTTCTTCACAACGTTCCGGAACTTGTATATGCAGATATTTAGCCATGGTAATAGTGTGACAATATTTTTAATCACAAGGCTGCTTTAAAGTAGTTAAGCTTGTAGATAAGCAAGTCCATTGCTGCTTTATGCATGTTAGTGAAAGTGCCCAGGGAATAAGACTATCCATACACCACCCAAAATATAGTTGAACCCTTAATAAAAAGCATTATATCATAAGCAATAATGATGTTCTTTTGTATTCTTGTAAATTTATTGGACTTCCCAAATATCAACTGCCATGTTTATCAATTACAGAAAAACTTTACTGAATATGAACAACTACCTCACCTGCCCAATAGTAATATTGCAGTACAACAACCCCGCAATGGCGGGCAAGAAGCCTCATTATAATCATGCAGCCTGGTTCAAAAATTTTCTGCTGCTTGTTTTAATACTTGTATCATTCTCTGCAGTTGCACAACAACAAACCATTGCAGTAGAAACAAAAGACATTGCACTGGTATTACAAACAGATAAAGACAACAGGCCTGGCATTATTTATTTTGGAAAAAAGCTTTTGAATAGCGCTGAGTACACGGGCATTGCGCAACAATACCGCCGGGACGATGATAACAAAGGCATAGGTAACAACGCTTACACACCAGCGGGTACATGGAACCTGCTGGAGCCCGCAATACAGGTAACACATGCGGATGGTAACAAATCGCTGGAGCTGTTA
>JBDSAQ010000269.1:0-2964 GCA_039922095.1 Ginsengibacter sp.
TAAATGGACAGGAAATAAAGATCAAACTTATATTTTAAAAGCAAGCTATACAGATGCAGCCGCTAATAACTTAATTGAGATTGAAGGCACAAAAACTTCCTGTGATAACAATGCCAATTGCACTGGAGCTATTTCAGTTAAAGAAGGCGTTACTATAAGCTGGAATGTACAGGCAATTTGTTCAACCGATGGCGTTATTCTATATAGTTCACAAGTGAATGGCCCGGATGCTTATATACCATACTGTGTTGAAAAAAGAACCGATGCTGTAAAAGAAAATGCTGTTCATGTTTACCCCAACCCGGCTGCAAACTATTTGATGGTTGAATTTGATGGTAACATTACAGGAGCTATCCAATTCCGTATTTTAGATATTGCCGGCAAAAAAGTATTTGATAAAATGGGTGATGCAGTTTTAAAAACAGGAAATCAATATAAACTTGATCTTCGCAAGCTCATTGCAGGCACATACCTCCTTGAAGTGCATAACGGCAACCTGGTAAACCAAACTAAGTTTGTGTTATTAAAAAATTAATGGAGTGCCACTGATTCTCCGTCATTGCGAGGAGCCTAATATAAATTTAAATTAATGAATGTTTGCCCCGACGAAGCAATCTCATAATACACTCTACAATTTCTTAAAAGATACTTACTGTAAGATTGCTTCGTCGGCTAAAAGCACTGTAAATTTTATAGATATTTAACGCCTCCTTACAATGACGGATGTTGTTTGCGCCATTGCGACCAAAGCAGTCATCAAAATCTGTAGAGTTATAAAGGTGTAAATTTGCATCCTAAGTAAATAAAAATGGACAAGACATATATAGCTTTCGACGAACTAAAAAAATTGTATCCTAATGAGTGGATACTTTTAGGTAATCCTCAAATGAAGGACACATTAGTTTTGGGTGGAGTAGTTTTATACCATAGCAAAGACAAAAAGGAAGTTTGTTATATCGGCAGAGATAAAACTGCGGACTTTTCTACTGTTACTATTGCATTTGCCGGTGACTTAAAACAACATCGTACCATCGGAATATTGAAAAGAATATGAAAGTTTTCAATTTCCCCATTCCCACAGACCAGGATGTTATCATTGTGAACACATCAATCGAAGGAAAGTATAAATTCAGACTTGCACTTGATACAGCAGCTACACATACTACTATTGATAGTAACGTTCTTTATTTTTCAGGGTATGAACTGAAAGACAGTAAAGGTGAGCAGGAAATTGAAACTTCAAACGGAATTATTCTTGTTGAACTTTATGATATTAACCAATTCGAATGTTTAGGAATTGTAAAGCCTGATTTTGAAGTTCAGGTTTATGATTCTATAGCTCACGGCATTACATCAGACTACGACGGTGTAATCGGACTAAATTTTCTTAAAGAACAAAAGTTTTGCATTGACATAATGAAAGGCGAAGTAAGCGTTGACATAGAACCAGCTTGACAAGCAGCACTTCACACAGTTGAATTACACAAAGGAATTTTAGCAGTTCCGGCGGGGGTTTTACAAGAATAAACTAAAAATTCAAAAATACTATCCATGAAACCCGGGCGTTTAAGAGAGTTGCAAAATTCAGCAATCCAGGAGTTAAATTGTTAACTTCAAACTATGAGGCTGTCTACAAATGATTTGAGATTTCTTATAATAACAAAAGTGGCCTGTGGGATCCTTGCCCGGCTAAAGTTTCCCGGTAAAGCGTTCTACTTCCCCTCTCCTCTGGAGAGGGGGTTGGGGGTGAGGTCACTGCTATGGAATTTATGATTGCATTGCCATTTAAAAAGTCCGTTGGATTTAAATTTTATTGTATAATCTATATTTTTTAAAATGGAAGTTATTACAGCAGAACATCGTTTTGAACAAACAGGGCTAACCCTGCCGCCGGCACCGGCGCCGTTAGGGGTGTACAAGCCATTTCTTATTGATGGTAAACATTTGTATATCTCCGGCCATGGCCCACTTCAAAATGATGGAAGCCTCATCTGTGGGCGCATTGGCGATAATATAGATATGGAACAAGGAAAATTGGCAGCACGGCAGGCAGGCCTCACAATTCTCTCCACAATAAAAACAAACATTGGCAGCCTTAATATAGTAAAGCGTGTAATTAAAGTATTGGGTATGGTAAATTGCATTGATACATTTGAAAAGCACCCTTATATTATTAATGGTTGCAGTGAATTATTTAAAAATATATGGGGCGATGAAAATGGGGTTGGGGTAAGAAGTGCCGTAGGCATGGGATCTTTGCCTGGCAATATCCCGGTTGAAATTGAAGCATTGTTTGAGTTGTATTAAAGACATATGTATGGAAAATAAAAAGGCATGTGAGTGGTATCATATCAAAAACATAAATGAGATAGATTCACCTGCATTAGTTATTTATCATGATAGAGTTAAGCAGAACATAGGGGTATTACAATCAATGATTGATGATGTAAAAAGATTACGGCCCCACGTAAAAACACATAAAACAATAGAAGCTACATCATTAATGCTTGATGCAGGTATTACTAAATTTAAATGCGCTACAATAGCCGAAGCAGAAATGCTCGCCATAGCCGGAGCTACTGATGTTTTGTTAGCTTATCAGCCTGTTGAAGCCAAGCTGCCACGTTTTATCTCATTAATAAAGCAGTATCCTAATATAATATTTTCATGTTTGCTTGATAATCTTGTTTCCGCTAAAAGCATTGCCGGCGCTGCAGTTGGCAATGGTTTCACAATTCCTGTTTATATAGATTTAAATGCAGGCATGAACCGGACAGGCATTATGCCGGGAGAAAAAGCAATTGAATTATACAAACAATGTTCAACACTAAAGGGCATAAAACCCGTTGGCTTACATACATACGACGGTCATATCAGGGCAAAAGATTTTCAACAACGGACAATTGAATGTAACAAGGCTTTTGAACCGGTTGAGGATATGCAGAAGCAGTTAATTATGCAGGG
>JBDSAQ010000270.1:0-3663 GCA_039922095.1 Ginsengibacter sp.
TTATAACATGCGCTTCTATAAATAAAACCCAGGCACAACAAACCATTCAACATTATTTATCAGGCACTGATAAAGACCACACAGTACAATGGGATTTCTTTTGTACAAAAGGAATGAACAGTGGTAAATGGACTAAGATCGCGGTGCCCTCAAACTGGGAGCAGCAAAGCTTTGGCGCTTACAGTTATGGCCATGATAAAATAAAAACGGATGAACAGGGATTGTATAAATATCGTTTCAATGTACCGGGAGAATGGCGTAACAAGAAAGTATTTATAGTATTTGAAGGCTCTATGACTGATACAGAAGTAAAGATAAATGGCAAGTCCGCCGGCAATGTTCACCAGGGCGGATTCTACCGGTTTAAATATGATATAACTGCTTTACTAAACTATGGTACCTATAATTTATTGGAAGCAACAGTAAGCAAAATGTCTGCACAGGCATCTGTAAATAAAGCTGAGCGGAATGGGGATTTCTGGACACTTGGGGGCATATACCGGCCTGTATATTTAGAGGTTGTTCCCGAAACGTTTATTGATCGTGTAGCGATTGATGCCAAAGCAGATGGTTCGTTTCTTATTAATGTATTTGCAATGAATATTAACGCAGGCAATACTTTGCAGGCACAGGTTCAAAAATTAAGTGGTGAAAATGTTGGCTCTCCATTCTCTTTAAAAATGAATGTGCAACAGGATAGTTTTGTGCTGAAAGATAAATTCAAAAACCCTCTTTTATGGAATCCTGAATTTCCAAACCTATACCAGGTAATTGTTTCAATAAAAAATAATAATGCTGTTATTCATACAATTAAACAGCGTTTTGGTTTTAGAACTGCAGAGTTACGCCTCCGTGATGGCTTTTATGTAAACGGGACTAAAGTAATTTTTAAAGGTGTTTGCCGGCACAGCGAGTGGCCTGAAACAGGACGAACCTTAAGTAAAGAAATAAGCTTGCTTGATATTAATTTAATGAAGGAGATGAACATGAACGCTGTCCGCATGTCGCACTATCCTCCTGATCAGCATTTTTTAGATATGTGTGATTCATTAGGTCTTTTTGTACTTGACGAGCTAACCGGCTGGCAAGCTTCGTATGATTCTGTTGCAGGCAGGCCCCTGGTAAAAGAGGTTGTGGTAAGAGATGTAAATCATCCTTCAGTAGTTATATGGGATAATGGTAACGAAGGAGGCTGGAACAGGGCATTGGATAAAGATTATGCATGGTATGATCCTCAAAATCGTTTGGTAATTCATCCGTGGGAAAAATTTAATGGCACGGATACAAAGCATTATCCTGATTATAATTATGTAGTTAACTCAACTTTGTATGGCAACGAAGTTTTTTTCCCGACAGAGTATATGCATGGATTATATGATGGCGGGCATGGTGCCGGCCTTGATGATTTCTGGAATTTACAGTTGCAGCATCCATACAATGCAGGTGGTTTTTTATGGGCTTTTCATGATGAAGGTATAGTGAGAAAAGATAAGAAAGACAGTATAGATACAGACAGTAATCATGCGCCAGACGGCATTGTTGGCCCACACAGGGAAAAGGAAGCAAGCTTTTATACCATTAAAGAAATATGGTCGCCGGTTTATATTAAGCAACGCTCAATAACGCCAGCATTTAATGGCAAATTAGAAATTGAAAACCGTTATTTATATACAAATCTTGATCAATGTTCTTTTACATGGAAGCTGGTTACATTTCCTTCCCCCGGTGATATTATGCTTGAACCTGTTATTGCTGCTAAAGGCAAATCATCAATAACTTTATTGCCGGGAGAAAAGGGTAAGCTTAATTTAAATCTGCCCTCAACATGGAATAATAACGATGCCTTATATCTTACAGCTTATGATCCTTATAAAAAAGAAATATTTACCTGGAGCTGGTCACTTCAATCCCCGGCTTCTGCTGTTAAGAAAATCAAGCCCTCATCTTCCCCGTTAAAAATCGAGACAAAGAATGAGAATAATAATTTTATCGTTACTTCAGATAACATCAATTATTACTTTGATACAGCAACAGGTTATTTATCAAAAGTTATCAATAGCAAATCAACTATTTCATTATCTGGCGGCCCGGCAGTTGCAGGAGCAAGGCACACTCTAAAAGAGTTTAAGCATTATACAGATAACGATAAATACATTGTAGAACCCACTTATGATGGCGAATCTTTTTTCAATGTCAAGTGGATATTCACCCCCGGTTTGCCTGTAAAGCTGGAGTATAAGTATGCACAAAAAGGGCCGGTGGATTTTATGGGTATTAGTTTTAATTATCCGGAAGAAAAAATAACAGGGATGAAATGGCTTGGCCGGGGCCCATATCGTGTTTGGAAGAACAGGTTAAAAGGACAACAGTTTGGTGTTTGGCAAAAAAATTATAATAATACAATAACTGGCGAAAGCTGGCAGTATCCTGAGTTTAAAGGTTATCATGCAGAATTATATTGGGTAGTTATTCAAACTAAAGAATCATCTTTTAAAGTTTATAATGAAGAAGAAAATGTTTTTCTTCAAATGTTGAAACCTTTAAAGCCCGTTGGCGCTTTCAATGATAATGTAAGCCCGCCGTTTCCTGAAGGCAATATAGGTTTTATGAATGCAATTAGCCCTATAGGAACAAAGTTTCAGTCTGCAGATAAGATAGGCCCGCAAAGCCAGAAAAATATGCAATTAAATTATGCACCCATCATCGGAAATTTATGGTTTGATTTTAGATAAAATATTTTAATGTTTAAACACAACCCATGAGCCAGGCATTTGTAAAAGAAAGTGAAGAGCAATGGCTGCATGAAATACAGCCAACCTTACATGCGTTGATCGTGTATTTAACAAGAGAGAACAATGGTGTACGGGTGTATGAGCAAAAAAACTTTATAGATCCCGGCAGCGGTAAGGAAATTCATGTAATGAGCAATGGCCTATCGTACGCCAAAGATGGTGAGAGTAAATGGTATGTTGTGTGAAGTGGTGCATTCCGAATTGTCGCAGCACCAAGTGGTTTGTGGGACACAAACTACGACCCGACCTCGGTCGCTGTCCCCACCGACCGAAATCATGAGAGACAATTGTATATACACCATCTTTAACAAATTAATTTTTTCAAATGTTTGTGTTTACTGCTTTTGTTGCGCCCAGAGCAGGATGAATTTGAATAACCCGGCATGTGTATGTGGCAATCCCCTTTCAAGTCATTGCGAATAAACATGCTCATTATGCGATGGTTTGAATTGAAAGGAACCGGCATGTTTATGTGGCAATCTTATGGTAAGGTTCAAAATTGAAAAGGAGTTATTACAATGGCAAAGTTTGTTATGAGATTGCCGCAGAGTTTCGGCAAAAATCCCCGAAACTCTTCGCAATGACGGGCCGCCTTCACAATGACGAGCAGCCCCTTCACGTCATTGGTATATACACCATCTTTAACAAATTAATTTTCAAATGTTTGTGTATGCTGCTTTGTTGCGCCCAGAGCAGGATAAATTTAGAATGCACCCGTGTGAAGTGCTGTGCAGGCGGCTTACGACCTTATTTTTCTTTCTAAAAATTTCTTTCTTATAACCTGCTGAACAGGTACATTCTCAATCTTACTCTCAAGCCATGATATTATATCAAGATAAAGAAATGCTCTTGTTTCAAAACGGTCCTGCTC
>JBDSAQ010000271.1:0-3490 GCA_039922095.1 Ginsengibacter sp.
CAAACGAATATGTTCCTTCCAATCAAGACTTTTTATCGAATCTTCGTTGTAATCAAAAAGATTTTTTTCGGCCATTATAAAGGGGGTTTCTTGAATAGCTATACTAAATTTTGGTATATCATCATGAATTAAGTCTGATGCTTACCTAAGGTTACTAACATTGGCTCTGCCAAAACAAAGCTTCACTATTACATTTGAGGCAAATATAATTATTACACTTTCATAAAGAATGTGTACTTATCTACCGCATGTGTAAAACTATTAATAGAGTAAAAGGTTTAGGAATCTAAATAGATTAAAACAAATCTGAGTGTGTGCCGGTCCTCGTAAGTGTTATAGTTTTAGCGGCATCATTTTACATCCATATCAGTAACCAATCTGGCTTAATATGACATTCCCAAAAACCTTTGTAATTTCCGGTAAGTCTGTGAGGCTTATATTTTAATGGTAAAACCCTTTTTTTTCTAAGTGATCAAATACTGCATTCAGCAGGTCCATTTTATATCCTCTTTTTTTGCAGAGATTATAATCTTTTTCAAATTGATTAGTAGTAGATAACCTGATACATTCTATTTATTTAAGAATGCAATCAATTCTTTAGAATTTTTATGTTTTTGTGTTATACCCGTTATCGCGTCATTAATTGCAACCCTGGTTACTCCATTAGGTTCATCCAATATTTTAGCGAAAGGCAAAGTCTCAATAAGTTCTACAAATTTTTTTGCCTGTTTGGTTTTTGTATTAATTCTTATATATGTCATAACTGTTTATTTAAAACAAAAATAATTAAAACCCTTCAGGAAATTTTTTAAGTATTATGTGTCCATATAAAAAAACCCGCACTAGTTACGACCAGTACGGGATTGTATCAAGGCTTCCCTGAAGTTCTCTAACAGTTCCTGACTACCACTGCACCGGAAGCCGACCTCGCCCCATTGATGGTCCCATTAATCGAAAGGGAGGTGCATTGTTTATCAGACTTCTACCAAAGAACTATAAATTTATAAAATATTTTTGAAATGCAAATCATAGTGTAATAAAATTTCTCAAGGCAAAAATTTTTTTAATTTGTGGCTTAGCGGGAACGGCTCTGCCTCTGCAAATCCACTTTTCTGACACGCAGAGCCAAGTCATTTACTGTAGAATTATCGGTAAAATAAAAATGTTGCCTATCTTGAAATGTCTTTTATAATTTTTGGAAATGCTTTATAAAGTATCTGAAAATAATACATCTTCTACCATCGAATCTGCTATAAATGATTTGCGGAAAATTATTTCATACAGGATGCAGATTCATTTTAATACCCTCCCCATACAATTTAATAAATGGATCAATGAGCAATTCAATGATAATCTTTTTAAACAGGATATTATAAAGCATATACCCCAAATTCAGCAGGTTGATGAGTGGATCATTCTTATGGCTGCCATAGTACCGCACGTAGTGCCGAATTTTTTTGAATCCATAATTATGGAGCATTTGCCTAATGGTGGCGACTTTCCTGAGTTTGGAGGTGTTAAGGGAACTCACCATCGCGGCATGTTGCCTACAGGGGAAACTATACAGTTTATTCTGGCAGGCAATGATATTGAAAAACGTTTAGCTGTGCACCGGTTATTTACAGAAGAACATTTCTTTTATCGCCAAAATATTTTGTGGTTAGAGGGTGTAAAAGAGGGTGAGCCTTATATGAGTGGGAGAATTATTATTGCCTCTGACTGGCTTGATAAAATTTTGTTTGGCAAAGAAACTGCCCCACGCTTTGGATTGGATTTCCCTGCTAAACAAATTACCACGAGTATGCTTTGGGATGATATGGTGCTGCATCCGCAAACTATTCAACAGGTAGAAGATATTTTAGTTTGGCTGCAACACAATAATACTCTCATGCAGGATCAAAATCTTGGCCGCAAAGTGAAACCCGGCTACCGTGTTCTTTTTTATGGCCCTTCGGGCACAGGTAAAACCTCAACTGTTGCATTATTGGGAAAACAATTTGGGAAAGAGGTTTACCGCATTGATCTGTCGCAGGTGGTTTCAAAATATATTGGAGAAACAGAAAAAAACATGGAATCTGTTTTTAAAAGAGCTGAATCAAAAGAATGGATATTGTTTTTTGATGAAGCCGATGCCTTATTTGGCAAGCGAACCAATGTGCAAAGTTCACACGATAAATATGCTAACCAGGAAGTTAGTTATTTATTACAAAGGGTCGAGGATTATCCCGGGTTGCTCATCCTTGCTTCTAACTTTAAAAGCAATCTGGATGAAGCTTTTCTGCGCCGCTTTCATTCACTCATTCATTTCCCTATGCCTAATTCTGCAGAGCGTTTAAAGTTGTGGCAAAGATCAATGCCTGCCAATCTCTCTATGCATACGGGCATAAAGCTCGAAGAATTTGCCAGGCAGTATGAACTTAGTGGCGCCTCCATTCTTAATGCTGTTCAGTTTGCTGCTCTTCAAAGCTATGCCCGTAATAATGGTATTCTTTATCAAAAAGATCTTATTGATGGTGTCCGCAAAGAATTTATGAAAGAAGAAAAATCTATACAGTAGGGCTATTTACAAACTTCATTTAATTAAAAGATATTAATGCAGATCATTGAACAAATTATTCCGGAACAAAATGAAGGATGGTTTAGTAACACGGAGGAAGTTGTAAAAAAAGAAAATCCTGCTGCAGCTACTGAATTATATAACCTTGCAAGAAAAAGGTTATTGGCTGTAAGCCAATGGAATTTGCTTGATATTAAGATGTTAGCCGAATTTAAACTTGCAGATAAGAATGGAGATAAAATTACCAGGCCTGTAAAAAATGGAGATTTCTTTAAGATAAAAGCCGGAGCGCCATCTTCAGATGCAGGTGAAGGGTACGATTGGGTGCAGGTAGAAAAAGTTGACGAACTAAATAATGAATATAAAGATGAACAAATCACTTTCATTATAGTGCATCCTTCATCTAACCCAACAATAAAAACTAATGATGTAGCTCATTTTTTTACTTCTGAAGCTTCAAGCTGCTTTGTTGTTTACAGAGAAAAAAATATTGTTACCGCTGCTGTATATGGTCGTAATGAAAAGCCCAATACTGAAACTGATAATTTATTAGATAAAGCAAGAAATGCTATTGTGGCTATTGGAGCTTTTGCCGGATTTGCAAAATTACAATGGAAAACCCTGGTTAAGGGACTTGTGAGTTAGCTAATCAATATTGTGACGGATTATTTGTCAAGGGTCATTGGTTATTAGTCATCGGGTCAATGGTTATTAGTTTTTGGTGATTAGCGTGTTGACCAATGACAATTGACCTCTGGCAAAAAGCAATAATCATTTGAGAATCACTGCACCCAATGCCGGCAGATGAATATTTATTTCATAAACTTTGGCTTTTTTATCCACTAACGTTACAACAGGGGAGGGGTTTAAAACGTCTCCTGTTCCCCAATACTTTTTATCATCGCTGTTAAATATTTCATGCCACTGTGCTTT
>JBDSAQ010000272.1:0-4151 GCA_039922095.1 Ginsengibacter sp.
GATAATATCTTACCAAAAAAGCCTTGTTGAATAAGACGCTTTATTTTTACAATACCGGGAAGCCAGAGCTTATCCTGTACCACGCCATGTTTTACCCCGGCGTTTTTACAAAGCTCATATAATTCCATAGCCTGTTTTGTGTCAACTGCTATGGGTTTCTCGCAATAAATATGCTTACCTGCTTTTACTGCTTTATGAACGGCCTCTGCCCGTCTGCCTGTGGTTTGAGAATCGAAGTAAATTATATTAGCAGGATCAGCAAGAACTTTATCAAGATCAGTGCTCATTTTTTTTACACCAGAGATTGAACATAATTTTTGCAATTTATTTTCATCACGACCAACTAATACAGGGTCAGGCATAATGGTTTCCCCAGGACCGATTTTTACACCTCCCTGTTTTATTATTTCTGCAATTGAACGAAGCAGATGCTGGTTGGTGCCCATGCGCCCTGTTACCCCATTCATGATAATCCCTACTTTATGCTCTTTCATACTTATTTTATTTTTGATCTCATCCCGGCCCTTCTCCGAAGGAGAAGAGAGAAGTCCTCTCTTTTGGAGAGGATTAGGAGAGGTCTTTATATGCATTTATAATTTTTTTAAGAAACTCAGACTGATCTTCTCTCCAATATGCGTTGGAAAAAATTTCAACTTCATTAAACCCCGTGAATCCTGCAGCCTCTACCCACGATCTGATCTGCTTTACAGGAATACAGCCTTCACCCATTAAACCCCTGTCGAGCAGCATATCTGTTGTCGGCACTTTCCAGTCGCAGATATGAAATGCAGCAAGGTTTCCATTTTTCCCGCAACGTTTAATTTCTTTTTCCAAAGAAGGGTCCCACCAAAGATGATATACATCTACCGCAATACCTACCCATGGCGAATTTAATTCCTCAGCCATATCGTTTGCCTGCGCAAGTGTATTAATCGCTGAACGTGTATCGGCATACATGGGGTGCAGCGGTTCTATTGTAACTTTTACTCCTGCTGCGGATGCCTCAGGAATTATTGCTGCAATACCATCACGGATCTGCTTTCTTGATTCTTCCAAAGATTGAAATGGATCAGCACCACAAACAAGTACCAGCATTGAAGTTCCCAATTCAGCAGCCTCCTCAATTGCCCTGCGGTTATCATCAATAGCATATAGTCGCTTGCCTGTGTCTTTATGAGGAAAAAATCCACCTCTGCATAATGACACAACGGATAGATCATTTTCACGCAACATATCTCCTGTATGTTTAATATTTCTTCCTTCTAAAGCATCCCGCCAAACAGTAATTCCTTTAACACCGGCCGCCGCAAAATTTTTTGCAGCTTCTTCTATTTGCCACGGTTTGGTGGTGATAGTATGAATGCATAAACGGGACAGGTCTGTATGTTCTTCTGTATTCATTGAATGTTGAAAAAGGTGTAGTATGGTTCATTATTAATTATTCGCTGAAGATATAAAGCGGCTTCACGTACATGATAATCTCCCCACATGCTTGATTCACCATTTGGAATTTTACTTCCCCCGGGTATATGATCCCATCCGTTTGGGCGATGGTAAATAGAATGTAGCAATAAGCCCTGGTGGCTTGGATTGGTACTGAGATATGGCTCGTCAAAAATGGTATTTAAAACTGTAAGGCCAGCCTGCCAATAACGATCTCCGGCTTCCCTTTCATCTTTACTTTGAAGATACCTGCCAAGTCTAAGCAGCCCTTGTGCTGCAATGGCTGCTGCGGAACTATCAACTGGTTCAAAATTATTATACGGATCAGCAGGTTTGCTTAAATAATCTCCTAATTTATATAGATCCGGAGCTCCTGTATCCCAATAGGGAACACCGTCAATAGGGGAATTGTCAATATAGAAATCGCATGTAGCTCTTGCAGCTTTAAGCATAAATGATAAAATATTTTCCTTCCCTGAAAATACATTAAGGTCCTCCCTAATACTATCAAACCATTCAAGTTCCTCTGCAAATCCGCACATAGCCCAGGCAAGGCCTCTTGTCCATGTAGTAAAACCTGAATATCCCTGTTGTGAATTTGGGCAACGAAAATTTCCATCTTTTACATTGAAGATACTCTCGTGTGCGGTGCGTCCCCAAACGTCATAGGTATCCCTGCCTTCACCATAAAAAACGGAGTAATCAGCAGTAGCCTTTATGTGTTGGATAGCCCGTTCTAATAAACTAATTCTAACATCACCTTCAGCCTGGAATACATGGCCTAAAGAATGGCTAAGAATAAGTGAGCGGACGGAACGGATGGTATCTACAAAAAGGGAATGAGGACCATTGAAGGAATGTATGAAACCACCGGTTTTGGTTACTGTCCAGCGGCCGGCCTGTACAGCTCCGGAAACTTTTAAAGCCAGTGTATAAAAATCTTTTTCCCACTCATTGAAAGGTATCTTTTCTTCCTTCATTAAACGGAGCAGGTTGCCATAAGTACTAACGTTATTAAAACCATGATCATGTACACCGGTATGGCTTACATGCGGAGCCATTGATTCGATTGTTTTTCTTTGTGCATACTCCAGCAATGATCTTTCTCCTGTAGCATCATATTGCAAAATAGCAGAGCCATATTGAAACCCTTGTGTCCATTCTGTCCAGCCTCTTGTGGTATAGTTACCGTTGATCGTAAAAACAGGCGAGCCTTTGGTATCATCATAATTTTTTTCAACCAGCTTAATTTTTTCCCCGGAAAGCTCCCAGAATCTTTTGAGCTTAATATCCAGGTCAGAGGGTTTTAAGTCCGCATTAATTTTAATCATTGATACATAGGATTTAATAAGTCAAACCTTATACTTAGTTAGTAATATTATAGCCGGTGTTATAGTTTTAGATCAAAACAAATCCTGAATAAGATAAACTTGCAATGAAAATAGGAATAATTCGCAAACGAATGTCTGCCTCAATATCTCTTTCTTTTAAATTCCCATAAAATTATAGACAGAATCTCTAAGTGAATAAAAAGTAATATACCAGGTCATTTAAATATTCATAAACTCCTTTTTATACTCGGTAGGTTTTTTTAACATGATCTCTTTAAACTGCTTATTAAAATTTGAAAGGGTATTAAAACCACAATCATAACAAACCTGGGCAATAGATTCGTCTGTTTCGGTTAGCATTTCGCAAGCATGTTTTATTCTTATTTCCGCAATAAACCGGGAGAAGGTTTTATTATTTTTCATGGTGAAATAACGGCTGAACGATGTAGGCGTTACATGAATCAGTTCCGCAATTTCTTCCAGCGAAATTTTTTTGCGAAAGTTTTTAAAAGCATATTCATAAACGGTATTTAAACGATCCGTTTCGTTTTGGTTAAAACTATCACTATAAGGCCTTGAAGAAATATAATGATACTCTTTTGTTGCTGCTAATATTTCAAGAATGTGGAGGAGGTGTATAACACTATGAAGCCCTTGTAAATGTACCAGCTCTTTCATTAATTTTATAACTTCTGATTTTTTTGAGCCATAGAATTCCAGCCCTCTCATTGATTTGGAAAATAGTTTTTTCAATGCAAGCATTTCTTCTTTTTCCAGGATATGATCTCCCAAAAAATTTTCATTCAGGTAAATAACAATGCCATTGATTCCGTGCAGACTATTTTTTTCAAAATAAATTTCATCACTGCGCCAAAGATGTGGCAAATGCGGGCCGGTTAACACTAACTCACCAGCTTTAAAAGAACGTATACTGTCTCCGATAAAGCGGGTGCCTGTCCCTTCCAATACCACAAAAAGCTGGTATTCAGAGTGCGCATGCCATACGGGATCAAAATGTTTTTCTTCTAAATTTTTAATCACAAATATGTGGGAAGGAGGAATAGCGGATTTATGTAAAGCAGTTTTCAAAACCTTTTAATTATCGTCAAAAACTAAATTTAGAAAGATTTGATGACAAAATTCAGTCGGATTTTGATAAAATTCTGATAGGGCAGTAAAATGAATTTATTGAAATTCGTTTTTGTTTTCTAACTAATAACTGTTTGCTATGATAGAGAAAAAAATTCTCAACATTTTTGCGACGTTAATATTGGCAATTATTTTTAGTGCCGCCACTACAAAAAATTCTCCTGCTCAGCCTCGCAGGCTTGAAATATTATTCCTTGGCCATAAGAGTGTTCACCATAATTCTGAAAT
>JBDSAQ010000273.1:0-10018 GCA_039922095.1 Ginsengibacter sp.
ACATATTTAATATTGATGATCTCAAAGAAATTAAAAAACAATTTGCAAAGATCGAAGTAGAAAATAAGCTAATTCTTACAACAGAAAAAGATGGAGTGCGACTAGCCAAATTTGAAAATGAATTAAAAGATCTGCCTGTATTTGTATTTCCTATAAGGCACAAAATTATGTTTGGCGAGGAACAAAAATTTTCAGACATAATTCACGGTTTTGTCAGTGCCTTTAAAAAATAGCATTATAGCGAATGCGCACCCTTATATAAAAAATTCCACTTTATGCTCCGTCCCATCATTTACAAGGGTGAGAAATGTATTGATCTCCTGTTTACCATCTACTATTACTCTTGTTAATTCATTTTCATGTACTTTCTTTAATTCAATTTTATACATTGTATCCATATAGCGGTAACTGATTTTTAATAAATCCCATCCTTCAGGAATGCATGGTGTAAAATGCAAGGTATTATTCTTACGTTTTAATCCTATAAATGAACCGATAATCAACTGGTACATCCATCCGGCAGAACCTGTGTACCACGTCCATCCGCCCCGTCCTTTATTATTAGGTTCTGCATATACATCGGCGGCAATAACATAAGGTTCTACTTTGTAAGTTGCAATTTTTGCAGCATCACTGCTGCGATTAAGAGGGTTGATCATTTTCAATAAATCCCAGGTTCGTTCTCTATCTTTTAAAGCAGCAAAAGCCATTACCAGCCATATTGCTGCATGAGTATATTGGCCACCATTTTCTCTCACTCCCGGTACATATCCTTTAATATAACCCGGGTTCATAGCAGACTTATCAAAAGGGGGATCAAATAATTGTATCATTCCATCCTCTTTACGAACCAGGAATTTACCTGCGGATTGCATAGCTGTAAGTGAGCGTTCCATATCCCCGGCTTTAGATAATACTGACCAACTTTGTGCTATAGAATCAATTTTACACTCTTCATTTTCTTTAGAGCCAAGGGGAGTGCCATCATCAAAATAAGCTCTGCGGTACCATTCGCCATCCCATGCATTTTTGTTGATATTAGCTTTAAGTGCATCTGCTGAAAGCCTGCATTTTTCTTCAAACACTTTATCATTTTTCAATGCTGCTGTTTCTGTAAAATGCATCAGTATATCATATAGAAAAAAAGCCAGCCACACGCTTTCTCCTCTGCCATAATTTCCCACTTTATCCATACCGTCATTCCAGTCACCGGAGCCAATAAAAGGTAATCCATGTTCTCCAAAACGCAATCCATGTTCAATCGCTTTTACGCAATGCTCATATAACGTTGCCATTTTATCTGACATGATAGGAAGATCATAATAAGACTCTTCCCCGGCATTTAGCAAACGCCCCTCAAGAAAGTGAATAGATTCATCCAGTATATCTTTATCCCCGGTAACTTCTATATACCTGGATGTAACAAAAGGCAGCCACAGGTAATCATCCGAACATGTAGTACGAACTCCACGGCCTTTGGGCGGATGCCACCAGTGTTGAACATCGCCTTCAACAAATTGCCGTGAAGCACATAAGAGTATCTGTTCTTTTAAAAGCAAAGGTTTGGAATGAACTAAAGACAGCACATCCTGTAACTGGTCTCTGAACCCAACTGCGCCGCCTGATTGATAAAATCCTGTTCTTGCCCAAATACGACAACTTAAGGTTTGATAATTAAGCCAGCCGTTTGCAAGTATATTAGTGGCCACATCCGGGGTCTCAATTTGTATTGTTCCTAAAGTACTCTGCCAGAATTTCTGCACTTCCCGCAGTGCATCCTCTGCAGCCATGCTACCTTCAAACCGCTTTATAAGGGCGAGGGCTTCCTCCATATTTTTGCCGGTTCCAAGGCGAAATATAATTTTACGTTCTTCTTCTTCAGCAAGGTCAATTACTACTTGTATGGCAGCACATGGATCCAGGGCTGCGCCCCTTTTTCCTGAAAGCCTTACACGGTTCATAGCATCAGGGCTGTTTAATGTGCCGTTACGCCCAATAAACTCCGCCCTGTCTGTGGTAAACGTTCTCACCACATCATCGGTATCAAAAAAAGCTACCCTGTTTACAAATTCTGCACTGTAGGCATTTCTGGCCAAAACTGCTCCACTTGGCCTGTCCATTTCTGTTATGGTATGCATCAAAGATTTAGAACGAATATCCCCGAGAACCCATTCTACATACCCTGTTGCAGAAATGCGCCGTGACCTGCCTGAATTGTTTTTTATTTTTAAAATGATAAATTTAAGAGGGGCTTCTATATCTGTATAAACATTCATTTCAGATTCAATTCCATCTTCAGTATGTAAAAAAGTTGTATAGCCAAAACCATGTTTTGTAATATATGCAGATTTACCCGGGCAGGGCAGGGGAGTGGGAGACCAAAACTTGCCACTCTCTTCGTCCCTGAGATAAAACGCCTCACCTTTTAAATCTGTTATTGGATCATTATTCCATGGTGTAAGTCGTATCTCGTGTGCATTTTCAACCCATGTATAAGATGACCCACTTTCACTTACTATAGTTCCAAATTGGGGGTTGCCTAATACATTGATCCAGGGCGCAGGGGTTTGCTTTCCGGGAGATGTAATAATAATATATTCTTTCCCATCTTTAGAGAAACCCCCGATACCATTATAAAACTGAAGCTCTCTTATTAACGAATCAACAGGTATGGATTTATCAATTGAAGGATAAAATTTTGTTGGAGTAAAAAGAGGGATAGATGATTTTAATTTTGTTGCCCTATTGATCTGCTCCTCTAATGAACCAAGCGAATCTGAAATTACCACATGTGCTACTGTTTGAAATAATATCCTGTCTTCATTAGTTATCTGGTCAGCCGATCTAATAAAAATCCCTCCTGGCTGATCCTTTAAATTTCCTGATATCCCTGGCGCTACAAGACCATGAATCCTATCCTGCAATACCTGCCTGTAACCTCCGTGATCATCATTCCAAATTACAAGATCGGTTAGCAATCCTTTTAAATGCCAGTAAGCATGAGCTTGTACCATTTGCTTTACCAGCTCAACATTTGCCATATCCTCAATCAGCAAAAGAATTATGGGCAAATCCCCTGAAATTCCATGGCTCCACAGAGCAGATTGTCCACGTTGGTTTTTAATGATAGTTGTGGAGTCAGTACGTAAAGAAGGATTGCTGTAAATTATAGATCCTGCAAGCCTGTTGTATAATTGTGCATCAGCCTCTACGGCATTTATCTGCCTCAATATTACCTGGCTGTGTGTCCATGCCAGTTCCAATCCCCGGTTGGTTAAATTTCTATCCTGGTATTTTTCAACAAGATTATTGCATAATTCTTTGGTTTCTGCAATTCCGAAAATCATATCAATAGTTGCAGATTGATAGGGCTCCAGGAAAATCCGGTATTGAATAGAAACAACCGGATCAAGTACGGAACCGCTGCTGCCTGATAATCCATCGGCCTGGTTTATTACCAGGGGATTATTAATAGTATTACCCCGGCCTATAAATTTATCTCTCGCTGTTTCATATGATATGTGTTGAATTTCAGCATTGTGAACTTTCATTAAATGAAACATCCATGGGTTTTGTTCATCTTCTGAACGGGGCCTGCGGGTACAAATAATAGCATGACGATGCTCGTTAATCTCAGTTTGAACAAATAAATTGCTGAAAGCAGGATGTACTTCATCAGCTATGGGTACAGCTAATACTACTTCAGCATAACTGGTTATTTCAAGTGACCTTCTTTTACGGGAGCGGTTAATAAGATGCACTCTCCTTAATTCTATATCATCTTCAGGTGATACCACAATTTCAGTATGCGTTTCAATTACTGAATCCCTGCGGCGAAATTCTGCCCTGCCCTGTGAAAAAACGGCTTCGTAATTATCCCCCTGTTTTAAAGTTGGCTGAAAAGCTGTTGACCATGCAATGTTATTATCAAGATCCCGGATATAACAAAAAGTACCATAGTTGTCGCAGGTACTATCTTCACGCCAGCGGGTAAGGGCTATATTCTTCCACCGGCTATAACCGCCGCCTGCATTGGTAAGCATTACATGATACCGGCCATTAGATAACAATTGTACTTCAGGTATAGTAGTTTGGGGCGTATCAATCACACGCATTGATTCAACTCCGGCAGGGCTTACATTAATATCAGACTCATGTATAGTTGGCGAATAAAAAGTAGTGAGCCGTGGTATTTTTTCCTGCAATAATAATAAAGCAGATCTCATTTGAAGGTCCGTTTCAAACCTCCTTTGCATTGGTTTATTTAAGAGAAGAAAGCTGATTGATAAAAAACTCATACCCTGGTGATGAGCCATAAAAGATCTTATAACAGCGTGCGACGTTCTCCGCGGCAAGCGGGATGGCGTATAATCAATAGCTTCATAAAAACCATACTTTCCTTCAAACCCAGCTTCCTTTAACCTTACTAAATTATCATAAGCCTGTTCAGGAGCCACCATTAAAGCCATTACAGTGGCATAAGGTGCAATAACCAAATCTTCTCCCAGTCCTCTTTTAAATCCTATACCAGGTATGCCGAATGCCCGATATTGATAATTGAGATTTGCATCTAACAAATTATACCCAGACTCTGAAATGCCCCATGGCACACCGCGTTTTTTTCCATAATCTATCTGCTTTTGTACAATTGCTTTATTAGTTTGGTCAAGTAATGTATTTTCATAAGCAGGCATTACCAGCGATGGCATCAGGTATTCAAACATTGAGCCGCTCCACGAAAGAAGGATAGGCGTTGCACCCTGGTTGGTAAGCTGCCTCCCCAATGCGAACCAGCTTTGCTGAGGTAATTTTCCCTGGGCAATTGCTGTAAAAGTTGTTAACCTGCACTCAGAGGCAAGTAAATCATAAAAACTATTATCTCTCCTGTGTTCATCAGCATTATATCCAATAGTTAATAAATGCTGTGTTTTGTCGTACAAAAAATCATATTCAACCGTAGATAGCTCTGTACATTTTGTTGCAATTTGTCTTATTTTCAGCATCA
Source organism: Ginsengibacter sp. (assembly GCA_039922095.1). Classification (GTDB taxonomy): domain Bacteria; phylum Bacteroidota; class Bacteroidia; order Chitinophagales; family Chitinophagaceae; genus Ginsengibacter. The sequence goes on from JBDSAQ010000273.1 coordinate 5,006, forward strand.
TTTCTTTTGCATGCCTTGCTGCTTCTGTAATGCAGGCTCTGAAACTATTAAGCCATTCATTTTCAGTTGCACTATTCTCAGGGTAATAACAGGAAATTATTTTTTGGAGTAACGATTCTTCAATTTTTGCACCCTGGTTCAGGGTAGGGGAATCAGGCAGATAAGAAAAGAGATGTTCAAATTTTTGAGGAACTGAAGCCAGGGACAGCCATGGGAAAAAAATAGACATCTCCCTTTTTATATCATTCAATTGCATAGTTATTTTTTCTGCCCACCAGTCATCTTCATTTTCAGGATTAAGGTCCAGATCAATAAGTATTTCTCTGAAAGATATATCCAGCTCATCTAAATAAATTTTGATAGATTGTAAACTGTCAAGCTTTGACAGAAATGTATTTTCAAGTTGCTGTTTAAATCTTTTCAGCGCTGAAGCATCTTCTGTTTTTTCAATGAGTATATCAACTGTATCCGATATTCCCTCAAATGATTTTGCAGTTATTATTTTTTCATCCGGAATGGCGAACAGCGCCTGTTTTAAAGTGAGAATATGCCCTACAAAATTTCCGCTATCTACTGTTGAAATATATTCCGGGGTTAGAGGGTTTAATGAAATTGTATCGTACCAGTTGTACAAATGACCTCTATATTTTTTTAACCTGGTAAGTGTATTAATAGTATTATCTGTGCGTTCAATAAAAACGTTGTTTGTAATATATCCAAAGTCACGGGCTGTAAGATTTGCAAGAAGGCTCAATCCTATATTTGTTGGAGAAGTGCGATGGGCTATTCTTTCAACCGGATGTTCCTGGTAGTTATCGGGTGGCAGCCAGTTATCTTCACTGCCTGCAAAAGTTTCAAAAAATGCCCAGATTTTTCTTGCCAGTTTGCGCAGGTATAAATTTTTTGCAGAGGATAATTCTATCTTATATTCATTAACAGGGCGACTTATATACCATGCAATTAATGGAGCAGCTAACCACCCAAGCAAAAAAGGTAAAGCAATAATAAGTGCAGCCGGAAAATAACCATATACGTAAATAAGTGTAACAACAGATAACAAAGGAGCAAATAATATTTTGAGGTATGTATTTGCAATGGTTTTTTTATCACGCTGATAACTGCTGTAAGGATTCCATTGCAACAGATTTTTCCCTGAAATAAAGATGCGCCATAACGTAAGCAAAATGGCATGAGCGTTTACATAAGCTTCATAAGGCAGGCAAATGAAATCAATTATATGCTGCAGTAAATTATCTTTTAAAGAACGGGTTGTATATATAAGATGCTGGATAAAAAGTACATCCGGAGGCTTTTTAAAAACCTGCCATATAAAGTGAAGAATTACAGGAAGAATAATTATCCCCAGCACAACTATGCTCCAAAAAGCGGGGTGTGATAACAATGTCCAGCCAGCAAGAAATATCAGCAGGAATGAGATGGGAGTAAGGCTTCGGCGAAGATTATCAGCTATCTTCCAGATAGAAAGCAGGGAAAGGGGATTTTTATGTAATTTTTTATCGAAGCCTGTAACAAAGGGAGTTATCCATCTTGCAATCTGCCAGTCGCCCCTTACCCAGCGGTGCCGTCTTTGTATATCGGTAACATAATCTGAAGGATATTCTTCATACAATTGTACATCAGTAATTAATCCTGCACGTGAATAGGCGCCTTCCAAAAGATCATGACTTAAGATGCGGTTTTCAGGAAACCTGTTTTTGAGTGATGTTTCAAAAGCGGCTATGTCGTAAATGCCTTTACCTATAAATGAGCCTTCATTAAAAAGATCCTGATAAACATCTGATGTAGCTCTTGTGTAAGGGTCAGTGCCCGGTTCATTACCGTGTGTTTTTGCGTATAGTGAACTTCCAGCTAAAGGCAGGCTGTTTGAAACCCTCGGCTGAAGTATGGTATATCCTTCTGTAACTCTTTTCTTTTTTGTATTGTATACCGGATGATTTAAAGGATGAGCCATAGTGGCGGCCATTTTCCAGGCAACGTCCCGGGGTAACTGCGTATCTGTATCAAGAGTAATAATATATTTTACAGAAGTATACAAACTTTCTTCTCCCACTATAAGCGAAAAAAAATCTTTACCATTTCCCTGTATCAAGGCGTTTAATTCTCCAAGCTTTCCTCTCTTACGTTCATAGCCCATCCATATTTTATCATATTTATTCCAACGGCGTGGACGGTGAAAAAGAAAGAAAGTATCATTAGATTGTCTTTCATATTTTTTATTTAAAGCAATGATCTTATTTTTTACAAATTGCACTAACGGTTCATCTTCATCAAGTGTTTCCTGTGTTGCATCTTTGTAATCCGTTAGTAAGGCAAAAGAAAGATTTGCATCCCGGTTTGCAAGAAACCGAACTTCGAGGCCCTCCATAATATCAGCAATAGCTGCGCTGTTAGTAAGCATGGTGGGTATTACAACCATAGTGCGGTATTCGTCAGGGATACCCTTTGAAAAATCCATTCTGGGTAATAAGCAAGGGTTTGTAAAAAGAGTTGTAAGCCAGTTAATAATTGATGTAGCTAATTGACTTGTTGCCAGAAACAATATAACCCCAAAAGCCAGCAGCATCCAATTGGTAAATCCTTCAGTATTGGCTTTTGAAATAAGGCCCCAGCTTATAAAAGCCGTTAGGATTATAATTGATCCGCTATAAACAACCAGTGGGATCTTATTCGCAAATCTTCTGCACCTCATAATAGGGCCGGTATGCATTTTTGCAGCTTTTTCAATTGCATATACCCCTTTGCCTGTAAGATAGTAACCAACATGATTCTTCTTTTCATAAATGCTGTCTCCCGCATTTTTTTTAGTATAATCAATTGCTAATGCAGCCACTTCCTGCTGAGACAGAATACTTCTTTTTGCAATTCTTTCAATAGCATGGCGGTATTGATCTCTTGTATAAAAATCCATTTTACTGTACACGCTGTCCTGCAATAAAGTTTGCTCTACTGTACTGTTTTTTTCTACAAACTCACCCCAATCTGTTGTACTTAAAAAACGCAGACTGCTTATGCTATTGCTGATAGATACCTGGTCTGCAGCCTGCTTTTGGCTCTCTGACTGAATCATAACGGTGCTGCTTAATCCTTCCTCAGTGAGATGTTGCTCCATCCAGTTAATGGCAAGCGTAAGTGCACTCCCTTTTTCCTGTAGCCTCCTTGACAGTTCGGCTACAAATGAACTTTCCATAGGAGGTTTAGACCTTGCCATATCTGCAATAACCAACACCAGGTTTTTAGGATTATTTTCAATAGTCTCAGTCATTTCTTCGGCCCAATGTGCGGCTAATGTTTTATTGGCAATATCAATAGATATCTGGATTGCAAGCCGGCGGAGATTTTCAAGCAATGCAAGCCTGAGCATAATAGGCACTGCCCATAGCTCTCCTAACTGGAGAAAATTGATTGTTTGGTAACTTGTGATAAAATGAGACAGACTGTAAAGATTAACATGCCCGTCACTGTGAGAAATAATTTCAACGGCTATATCATAAATGCGTGGCAAGCCTGCTGAGGCGCCCTTTAAAAGCTGCGGCAGTTCCCGGCTGTAGCCTTTAGGCAAATGTTTTTTTGCAGTGTAAATTTGTTCTTCAATAAGATAAAAATTATCCAGCAACCATTCGGCAGCAGGTACAATCCGGGTATTGGATTTTACAGCTTCAGTTAAGTTCTCATGAACCTCCAGTAATATTTTTTCATTCTCAGCAAGGCGCTTCAGCAGGTTCTCAGAAGGGTTTTTAGAAAGTAAAGTGTGTTTTTCCGCAAGGGCTATCGCATGCCTTTCAAGTTGCTCTTCAGTAAATAATTCTGACCTTAGCGGGAGCTTTTCATCATTATTATCTTCGGTGAGATTATCGCCAAAAACAGGTTCGATCAGGTTTTTCTTTAATGCAGCAATTACACCTGGAAGTATTTTAAAAATTTCTTTTGTCTTATTTTCTTTTTGAGAGAAAGCCATTTATGAAGATTTTTTAAACCAGGATGCTTGGATTGAGCAAAAATGTAGCCGCAAAATATTGAAAATATATTTATTGATTTTTTTGATGTTCCCTAAAAAAATATTTGGCTTTAATAATTTTGATTTTTTATTTAAGAGCTACAACAATACATCTCCATAATTAAACGGTAAACTATGTTGAAATATTTCAGACAAAAAGGATCTGTGGATATGAAAGATGCTAAGTTTATGATTATAGCTTCACTTGCAATAAGCCTGGTAATTCTTGTTATTCTTCTTCTTATTTTGATTTGATAAAAGTTGCTCTGCCTTTATTAGTTTAAGGATCACACTTAGCAGTCCTTCTTAATAATCAGATTATGAAAAAGCCTATAATTAATATTATGTTAAATAGGCACTACAGAGCCTACAATAAAATCATCAGGAAATTGTAAAAGGCAGCCTTAGCCACTTGTTTTTTTACTGTGTGTTTTGTTGTATGTTGTGAAGCGATGGGAATGCGTTCTAAAATACTTGAATTTTTAGATGAAAATGATAATGGGCAGTTAATTTCTTTAAATGCCATTTTAATAGAGCTATTAGGAGAAAAGCCTGTTCAAATCCTTAACCCCCTATTAGTGAAATTAACGATAGTAAAGAGGCGATTATTTTAGGTGGCTTCGGATGGTTTGGTGGTAGCGACGCCTGGTAAGCCTCACACATTAGACACAATTCCTATTGAGGGACGGATATTACCTAAAGGGAGTGATATTATTAAGGAAATTAATAGAATAAAAAGACAAGACGAATTACTGGAAAAGCAGGCGGTTTCAATTCTTGAAACAAACGAAATATCGAAACAGGTAGGATTTTCTTCGATAAATACAAATGCAAACATTAGAGAAACAAATATTTCTATTCAAAGTTTAAACACTTGGCTTAAGTATGCAAATTTTTTGTCTTTATGTATAGCAGCTTTAACCGGATTATACATAGTTAAGGAATTTTATAAAGATGCCTCACCAAACCTGCAACCGATAAACATTCAATTAGGACGG
>JBDSAQ010000274.1:0-2891 GCA_039922095.1 Ginsengibacter sp.
AGAAAAACCCGGTTTTAATTTTACTCATGTGGAAGCATCAATATAAAATGAAATTAAACAATGTTTAAGATGCCAGTATATCTTACTTTGTTTTAGCACTGCACTATAATTTCCCTCATGTGAAATAAATGCTCAACAATTTTATTTGATAAACAAGGTATAACTAATGATGAGGAACGATTGCTCCTTATAATTTTTTGAAGTAGACAACTTTTATAGTAGAATGGTTTGTTCCTTTCTTTATAAATATTATTTTTAAGATCTTACAATCTATAAAAAGTAAAAGGGTCAGCATTGCTACTGACCCTTAATACTTACTAACCCATTAAATTCTATAGCTAAATTACAAATTGCCACCACATAAACAAATTAATTTTAAGTGATGTTGATAAATTGATTTTGAATTGAAATAATCCAAATTAAATTAACTTATTGATTATCAAAAGAATACTATTTAATGTTTCAAATAATTCTCTTGGGAAATAAAAATAAATTTGGTTTAAAATATAAAGTAATTTATGTTTATAATAAATTTATAACAATGAATTACTGTTGTACTTTAATTTTAATACTGTTTAGTGCTCATTGTCTGGGGCAAACAAAAATTACAGGAAGAATTACTGATAATAGGAATAAACCTATTTCAGGAATCAGTATTACCATAAAAGATTCTTATGATGGCGCTACTTCAGATTCTTTGGGGAACTATTCTTTTACAACTGAAGAAAAGAATGCAAACATTTTAGGAGCATCAGGCACAGGATTCAGATCTTTTGAACAACCTGTAAATTTAAATGGTGGGCTACTTACCATAAATATTTCTTTAAAGGAACTTGTAACAGAATTAAAAGCTGTAGTTATAACTGCTGGTGCATTTGAAGCAAGTGATCAAAAGAGAACCACCGTTTTAAATCCAATAGATATAGTAACTACAGCCAGCGCCAATGCAGATATCACTGCTGCTATTAAAACATTACCCGGCACACAACAGGTTGGTGAAACTGAAGGTTTATTTGTGAGAGGTGGCACAGCGAGTGAAAGCAAAACTTTTATTGACGGTACATTGGTAAATAATTTTTACTACAGTTCCGAGCCGGGCCTTGCCCAAAGGGGAAGGTTTAATCCTTTTCTTTTTAAAGGAACAATTTTTAGTGCCGGGGGCTATTCAGCTTTGTATGGACAGGCTTTGTCATCTGCATTAATTTTAGAATCAATTGATTTGCCTGAAAGAAGTTCTGCAGATTTAGGTATATCCTATCTTGGAATAGGGGGAGGATTACAACACCTGGCAAAAAATAAAAAATCTTCCTGGGGCTTTTCTTATAATTATATTGATTTACACCTTGCTTTTAAATTGATAAAACAAAAGCCAGATTATTTTACTGTACCTGTTTTACATAATGCTGATGCTAATTTTAGAATCAAAACTTCTAAAACGGGTATTATAAAATATTATGGAACGTTTAGCACTACTAATGTTGGATTCAGGTACGCAGATATTGACTCCGCCGGAATGAAAGATGCATTTTCATTATATAATATTAATATGTATCATAATTTATCCTGGAGAGAAAAATTGGGAAAGGGATTAAAGATGACGAGTGGATTTTCATATAGTACTAACAAAGATGAAATAAGCAGTGAATTTCAAAATGAAAACGATGAAAAGCTCAATTTAAGCAGTCCTCAATTATTTGCTTTCAAAAATTTCGGGTTAATAACCAAGGGATATTATGTAAATGCAAAAGTTGTTATAGAGAAAAAATTAAGTGGTTTGAGTGTTATAAGATTTGGTAGTGAATATAATTACAGTAACGATAGATCAGAATTTACTTTATATAATGGAGAGAAAAGCCGGGGACAGATAAAAGAGAATTTGTTATCCGGATTTGGGGAAGCTGATATTTATCTTACTAATGATATTGCTGCCAAGATCGGGGGAAGGGCCGAGCATTCTTCCTTACTCGATAAATGGAACATTGCGCCACGGATTTCTTTAGCGTATAAGCTTGCAGATAATAGCCAGGCCTCGTTTGCTTATGGAGTTTTTTACCAAACTCCTGAAAGAAAATATTTACCCTCTGATAATAAATTAAATTATGCGAAGGCAACCCACTATATATTACAATATCAGAAATTAGCAAACAACCGAACTTTTAGGACAGAGGTTTTCTATAAGAAATATAATGATCTCTTTAAAACCGGCTTCAGTTATGGAAGGGAAGCAGCAGTAAATAATAACGGTTATGGGGATGCCAAAGGCATAGAATTTTTTTGGAGAGATAAGAAGACGATCAAAAATGTTGATTATTGGGTTTCCTATTCTTACTTAGATACTAAAAGAGATTTCTTAAATTATCCTTCTGCTATTGTACCATCTTTCGCCGCAAAACATACCGCATCCCTGGTAGTAAAAAAGTTTGTTACCACATTAAAAACACAGTTCAACGCATCTTATACATATGCTACCGGCAGGCCTTATTATAATATCAGGTACAATGGTACAAATAACAATTACAAAATATACGACCATGGAATAACCAAAGATTATAATAGCCTGAGTTTTAGTGTAAACTATTTACCCAGCATTGGCAAAACAAATTCTAAAAGGTTTACCGTTTTTGTTTTTTCCATCAACAATGTTTTGGGAACTAATAATATTTATAATTATAATTATTCCTATGATGGCAAAAATAAACAGGCAATAACCCCACCATCAAAAAGATTTTACTACCTGGGATGCTTTATAAGTTTTGGTATAGATAGAACAGAGGATGCTATTAATAATAATTTATAAATTCTTAATTAAATATTATAAACAATTAAAACCCTAAAATTTTATTACAATGAAAAAAGCCTTTTTATTAATTACAATTATTTGCAGTGTTAAC
>JBDSAQ010000275.1:0-5825 GCA_039922095.1 Ginsengibacter sp.
CAGTATTTGCTCCGGCCTCATTGGTATTGTTTGCTGTATTATCGCAACTGCAAAAAATAAATATGGCTGAAACAATGAATATTTTTTTAATAATAAAGTTTTATTTATCTTATCAATTTCATTGACAACTAATCAAGCATTCTAAATATTTCTAATCCAAAACTACCTTCCGCTCTTTCGGATATTTAACGCTATAACTTATTGCCAGTTTCTTTTCCTGTCCGGGCTGCAGTGTTATCGTCCAGGTGGCAAGCCCGGTTTCTTTATCCATTTGAGCTTCCGGAGCTTTTATGTCATCTACATCTATTTCTTTATTTGTTGAAACAGGAAACTGATCAGTTACGGTAATGTTAACTGCTGCACGTTTTGTATTTCGCAAGCTTATTTCATATTGCCTTGTATCAGTTCTGTTGCTTCCAATAAAGCGTTTGGCACTAAACTCTTTTACAAGCTTCCGTGAAACCCTTATACCATTGTCTTTGCCAAGAGATAAGGAAAGTGTATCAGCAGTTGAGCTTAGATCAATATATGTTTTGCCCAGGTAAGTTCCTTCAAAATATAAACTTGCTTCACCGGACTGCAGATCATAATCCTGCCAGTTAATAACTTTTGCTGTTAGAAAAGCTGAAGGGTCAATCTTAGGCGCCGCATAATAATCATACAATGCCGGCATATCAAATTGTTTAATGCCTATGGTTGTTGTTTTGCCATCGGTTTCCAATGTGTATTTATCATCTATTTTATAAATTGTTGCTGTAGGCTGGTATTGCGTAGCAACTGTTACGGTCTGTAATTCTTCCCGCTTCTTTATTTCTTTTGTTGCACCAGAAAAATCATCCGACCTGGAGGAACCATAGCCTACCACTGCCACTTCTTCTAATCTGTTGACAGAAGGTGTAAGTGCAATCGTAAAATATCCGGGCTTAATAGCAATTTCTCTTGATTGAAAGCCTACTGAACTTACAACCATATTGCTGTTATTAGCAAAATTCTGAATTTTAAAAAAACCATTTGCATCTGTGCTAACGCCGTTTTTTGTTCCTTTTATTATAATCGTAGCACCAACTATCGGTTCTCCCTTATCGTCTGTTATCCTTCCGGTTGCAGCTCCTTGTTGTACGCTCTGACGGAAGGAGACAGAAGGATCATAGAAGTTAAGCATCCACGGCAACAATTGTGATGGAGTTGCATTATCATTAGGATTGCCGGTGCTTAATAGTAAAGAAATGTCTTTCCACGTTTCACCACTCCTTTGAAAAACATTTGCATTCATTAATACACTTAAAGGGTTTACAACATCATTAATTCTTACATCATAAGCAGGGTACCAACCAGCATCTTTTACGTTGTATAATAATTGGAACTTTACATTTCTTGTTTCCTTACTTTCTACCAACGCAGTTACAATATAATTTATGCTGTCCCGTTTTTTACTTATTTCCTGCATTTGCGAGGTTAACCTTTGTGATTCCTGTTGCTCTGAAGTAATACGCTTTTGTATTTCAAGTTGTTTTTGATAAACTTCCGAAAGCCTCTGCCGGTGCAGGTCTAACGCTTCTTTTAATTCTGTGGTTTTTACACCTGCCTGCCCACCAATAGCCTGGTTTTTTATAAGCATTGCTTCTTCATTTTTATAAACATCTAACAACTTCATATCAAGATCCAGCTTATCTTTTAAGGAGCCTGTATGCTCAATAAAATTTTTTTCTTCCTGCTCAATTTTGCGTTCACTCAAAAAATCTTTTACAGACTGCACAGAAAGCAAAGTAATATTTGCATCAGCCTGCAACTGCACGCTTTGTTGATCCAACTGATTACTAAGTCCTGCAAAGCTAATTTCAGAGCGTCCCTGTGATATTGAAACAGACGCTGTTCTTTGCACTCTTGCACCGGAAGAAAATATTGTTACATTTTGTATAGTTGTTTCAGCAGATACTTTTTTTACCTGCGACTTTGCAATGATGGAATGGAGAAGCACTATAATAAGTAAAGTAATACGCATAAGCAATCGTTTAATAGTAGGCATTTAAAGTGTGTGAAAGGCTGCAATAAACTTATGTTCATCAAGTACCAACAGGTTCATTTATATAAATCAAGGGCAGTTTTTAAAATAGCATTGATTTTCTTAACCGGTAAATCTTTAGCTGCATCAAGTAAAAGTATTTTCATTTTAGCCCGTTTTTCAATTACGAGATCAGGATGATCCATTTCTTTTCCTCTTACAAATCCTATGTAAGGAAGTTTATACTTTTTATGAACCCATAAATAACAAAACATTTTTCCTTTAAAGCAGTAAAAGGGCATTCCATATTTCCATGCTTCCACAATATTGCTGTTCTGTTTAAGAATATATTCTCTTAAAAATTGCAGGCAGCTTTTAACGGGCTCTTCGTGATGTAAAAAATAATTATCTATTGGTCGCAGCATTATTAACAGGTTGCTTTAATGTAAATTAGAATAATACAAGTTCTTCTCCACTATTATTCAATCAGGCCTGATGTCAAAACCATAAACATTACGTAACAGTAAAGCAAATTCAATCAGAAGTGTTATCTCAATTTTTTAATTGGGGTTGAATAAATTAGTTTAGCAACTTCTTTTCCGCTCTGTAAAGCTGCGTCCACTGTACCTGTATCGCTTTTTGACAATGCTTCACCTGCTAAATAAATAGTATTCTGAATAGGCTTTTTAAGGATATCAACCGCAGTTTTTGTACTGAGGGTTGCATAACTATAAGCGCCCCTGCAAAACGGATCTTTTACCCAGTTACAAATTTTATGTATCAATAATTTTGAATACAGGTATTCATCATTAAGCTTAAAAATCTTAGCAAGAGATGTGATGGCTTTTTCAAGAAGTTCGCTGTCATTTAAATTATGATGCTTATCAGCTTCAGGCCCTGCAAGCCACCCAACAAGTAAAGGTCGTTTATCAGGAAACTGTGTCCACCAGGTTGGGATAAAAGTTTCTGCAAAAAAGAAAAACGGTTTATCCATATTTCTTTCTTTTAAAAATTGTCTATCAAACCAAAAAGCTTCATCAAATTCCAGTAATATTTTTATTACGAATCCGAAGCCAATCTGATTAATAGCTATTCGTTGTTCACTAATTTCAGGAGTAAACTTAATTCCACCTTCTTCATTTTTGTTTGCCTGTAAAACACCTATGGGCACTGTTATAATGACCTTGTTTGCCTTATAAGTTTTTTTGCCAGTCACTACTTCTACATTATCTTTTTGCCAGTTAATTTGCTTTACTGTTTCCGATGTTTTTATTATGCAACCATTTTTTTTGCTTTCCGCAGATAAGAAATTTATGAGGCCGGAGTATCCATTTTCAACTCTGAACTGATCCTCATTTCCATTTTCCATTTCTTCTCTTATACTGATAGCAGAGGCATCCAGTATATCAGCAGCATCATAACCCTGAACATATTTTTTAAATGACTCTCTTATATCAGCATACTTTTTTTCGGGCATATGCTTATCTAAAAATTCACTGATTGTTATATCTGTTGTAAGTTCTTTCAATCGTTTAGTTAATATATCCCAGCCTTCAACAAAATCATCATCTTCTTTTAAATGGCCATCCTCCATTCGGAATATTTCACCTTTTATTTTTATTTGTTTAAGACCCGCTTCATTTAAAAGCTGTTTGGTTAATTTCAAATTTCCATGAATAAATTCTGCGCCAGTTTCACAATTAAACATGAAGGGATCCTGAATGGTATTAATTCTTCCACCCAGCCTGTCTCTTGCTTCAAGTACTAAAATATCTATTCCTTTAGCAGATAATATTTTTGCAGCCATTAATCCTGCTGCCCCGGCACCAATTATGATTATTTTAGTCATACTAATTTGAAAGGGAAATTTATGGATAGCTTTTCGGGCTTTCTACTTTCCGCTCTCCTTCGGGGAGGCGGTTGGGGCGGTGGAGTCCTTCATCACCCTTTCTTTTGCTTTAAAAGATTGTCAACAATACTTTTAAGGTTAGTAATCTCCTGGTCTTTTGATGCAATCATTTTTTCAACAAGTTCCTTTTGGCTTGATATAAAAGTTTCAATATATCCAATAGCCTGTTGTGTTCCCTGGTTGGATTGTAGATTTATAATAGCGGGTTGGTGATTCATAATATCCAATGGTGAAACCTGCAAAACATCCGCAATCTTCTGAAGCATTTCTGTTGTTAGTTTAGTTTGATTGTTTTCAATTTTTGAATAACTGTTTTGCTTTATTCCTAGTTTATCAGCGATATATTCCTGGGAAAAATTTCTTACTTCCCTGATCATTCTGATTTTTTCACCATACATATTTTTAAGTTTTTTTAAAAATAGCACAAATCGTGATAAAGTATCACTATCAGGGGTGGGAATTAATTTGATATTATTATAGGTTTACTTAAAGAGTTAATCCAAGAAATAGATATTGTTCAGGTATGGGCAGACCATAATTAAGGCCATCCGGCTGACCAGGAATATTTTTAGATTCAACTCTCATCTAATAGCGCTGCTTATACCAAAACATTTTTTCACAAAAGAAATAAATTTTATACCGTGCAAACATCATCTTTTGTCATGGGTAAAATACTGTGAAAGACTGGTTAGATAAAGATGCCATGCAGGCATGTTTGTACCATTGCATTTTAATCATAAAACATTCTAAAGATTCTTTTGAATAATAAAATATCAAACCAAAAACTCCCAAATCATGAACAACAAATTTTTTACCCTATGTATTGCTGCACTATTTATCAGCAGCATTTCTTTTGCCACTATACGCCGGGTAGGTTTTTTTGGACCTGCCGTTGCTAATGTGGATTATGCAACGCTGCAATTAGCTCATGATGCCGCCGACCCCGGCGATACCATAATGATGCATCCTGGCAGCCAAATATATGCAACCATTACCAAACGCCTGGTAGTGATTGGCCCCGGATATTTTCTTAGTCAAAATTCCGGTTTGCAAGCCAATACAAATGGTACAGATAGTACCGCAAGTGGCTTATACATCACTGATCCAGCCGCAAATGGTAGCATTTTTATAGGCTGTACATTCGCTCCTACCGGAATTTATATTACTGGAGTTGGCGTTGCCAATGTTAGTTTTATCCGTTGCTGGTTTAATGGTTATAGTGGTACCAATAATTATTCCATTATAGTTACCCAGAACATCAATAATTTTATTTTTCAGCAATGTGTTTTTAAAGGTGCGGGTGTAACTGTAACTAATCCGGCTATTGCCACTAATATCTCATTTATCAATTGTCTTTTTTACAATATAAATGATGGGCAGGTTACATATTCGCTCAACTTTGGCTCTGGGCTACAACATAGCGGATTATTTCAAAACTGTATTTTTAGCCAGGCACCTGGTTCCGGCTTATTACCATATTTAGATGGTACCTGGGCAATGAATAACTGCATTACCAATGTCAATTATTTTACAGGTTCAGGCATTACTTATCAAAACAACATTGGCACCTCTACCCAATTCCCTGCCGGCAATGGTAACCAGCAAAACAAGCTATGGTCTAATATTTTTACTTTGACAGGTAGCCAGGATGGTCAATATACTTTAAAGGCAGGCAGCCCGGCTATTGGTGGGGGTATAAGTGGTGCTAATTGTGGTATATTCGGCGGTACAACACCATACAGGCTCAGCGGTATTCCCAGTGTTCCAACTATTTATTCCATCACGAGCCCTCAAAGTTCTACACCTACTGTAAATACCGTGCAGATAAACTTAAGTACCCGTAGCAATAACTAACAATATCTAAAACATCAAGCATGAAAGCACTAAAAAAATGGTGGCTGTTAATGATATTGG
>JBDSAQ010000276.1:0-19465 GCA_039922095.1 Ginsengibacter sp.
TACTTGCAGGAAACGAATACCAGGTTGAGGCAACAACCGGAAGATACGATGCATCATATGGCCTGGTGCTAATAGGAAATGGCAAAGGAACTTTTTCTCCTTTAAATTTTAGTGAAACCGGATTTAATTTAGATGGTGATGTAAAAGATTTGAAAAGAATCAACATAAACAATAACCAACAATTGATAATTGCCGCAATTAATGATGGAACCATTAAGTGCTTTCTGAGAGAAAAATTTTAAAAGTGTACGTATTATTCTGTAAGTATAAATAATAAGTCCATCGTGAAAATGGAGTAGTATTTTGAAATAACGGTCTTTATATAAACTTATAAAAGCTTAATTTATGATCAAATCAATCTTGTCTGCAGCTCTTATATTCTGGCTTATGACTGCATCAGCGCAAACTGAAATTGTACTTAAAACTGATTCTTCCAAACAAATCATCAGTAAAGATATCTATGGCCATTTTGCTGAGCACCTTGGCCGCTGTATTTATGGCGGTTTTTATGTGGGTGATACAAGCAAAACAATTCCCAACACCAATGGCGTGCGCAATGATATTATTGTCGCTTTAAAAAAATTGAAGATCCCAAACCTGCGCTGGCCGGGCGGTTGCTTCGCCGATACGTATCACTGGAAAGATGGTATTGGTCCAAAAAAACAAAGGCCAACGATGGTGAATAAATGGTGGGGCGGGGTTACAGAAGATAACAGTTTTGGCACCCATGATTTTTTAAACATGTGTGAGCTGCTTGGCACCAGGCCATACATATCTGGTAATGTGGGCAGTGGCACGGTGCAGGAACTTGCAGACTGGGTGCAATATGTAAACTTTAATGGCAAAAGCCCTATGAGCGATCTCCGCAAACAAAATGGAAGAGCGCAGCCGTGGGATGTAAAGCTTTGGGGTATTGGCAATGAAGCCTGGGGTTGTGGTGGTAACATGAAGCCTGAATATTATGCCAATGAATACCGTAAGTATGCAACTTTTATTTCTGACTGGGAAAATACCGGAGGCCTCATGCGCATTGCCTCCGGCGCCAGCGATGCTGACTATAGCTGGACAGAAACCTTAATGAAAAATATCCCCGGCAATATGTTAGGCGGGCTTGCCATGCATCATTATGCTGTAATAGAATGGAACAAAAAAGGCCCGGCGACTGATTTTACTGAGGCCCAGTATTTTGCCACAATAAAATCGGCCTGGCTAATGGATGAACTGGTTACCAAACATGCGGCCATCATGGATAAATATGATCCTCAGAAAAAAATTGCACTGGTAGTGGATGAATGGGGTGGCTGGTATAATGTAGAGCCCGGCACTAACCCCGGTTTTCTTTACCAGCAAAATACTATGCGTGATGCAGTGATAGCGGGATTAACACTTAATATTTTCAACAATCATTCAGACCGTGTTCGTATTGCCTGCCTTGCCCAATGTGTAAATGTGTTGCAGGCCGTTATTCTTACGGATAAAGAAAAAATGCTTCTTACGCCAACCTATCATGTAATGGAAATGTACAATGTGCACCAGGGGGCAAGGCTATTGCCGGTTTCAATAAATACACAAAATTATGTGGTGGGTGATGAGAAGCTTCCTTCTGTTTCCTGCTCGGCTTCTAAAGATTCTTTGGGGCTTACCTATGTTTCTCTTACCAATCTTAATGCAAGAGAAGCCCAGGATATTTCCATAAATATTGAAGGAGAAAAGTATTCGAAAGTATCAGGAAGAATATTAACCTCAGCGAAGCTGCAGGATCATAACACGTTTGAAAACCAGGATAAGATAACGCCAAAAGCTTTTACCGGCGCAGTTCTTAAAGGAAACACTTTAAATCTAAAGCTTCCGCCATTTAGTGTTGTGGTTTTAGAATTGAAATAATTCTCGAAGTAAAAAGTAAAATCAAAAAACTTGTCATTATGAATTTTAAACGATTGCTCGCTGCTACACTTATAACAATCACTGCATCATTACCCACTCTTTTACAGGCACAAAAAAACCTTATTGTAAAAATTAATAAACCAACCGCAACCATACAGCCAACCATGTGGGGGGTTTTTTTTGAAGATATAAACCTCGGTGCAGATGGCGGTATTTATGCAGAGCTTGTAAAGAACCGATCCTTTGAATTTTTTAAGCCAATGATGGGATGGACAGTATTTAATAAGAAAAAAGTTTCAGAAGGCGATATGCTTGTAATAAACAGAAAAGAAGAAAATCCTGCAAACCCACGGTTTTTAAGGGTTACAGCCACAAATGCTGCCAAAGGTGATCTCGGTTTAACGAATGAAGGGTTTCGCGGAATGGGGATTAAAAAAGGAATGCGTTATGATTTTTCATTAATGTATCGTCAGCAAACTCCCGGTATAAAACTGCATGTGGAATTAATTGACAGCACTGGAAAAAATATAGGTGGCACCATAGTTACTCCAACAGAATCAGGTAATGGCTGGCATAAGATTGCTGCGGGTTTTAATGCAACAGAAACTGTTTTAAAAGCAAAAATGAATTTGTGGTTTGAAGGAAATGCAGTTATTGATCTTGATATGATTTCATTGTTTCCGGCAGATACATGGAAGAACCGTCCGGGTGGTATGAGAGCAGATATGATCCAGTTGCTGGCAGATATGAAGCCAGGCTTTATCCGTTTCCCCGGCGGTTGTATTGTTGAAGGTTTTGACCTTACACAGCGCTATCAATGGAAAAATACTATCGGCCCGGTAGAAGAAAGACAACTGCTTATCAACCGTTGGAATTTTGAGTTTGCGCATCGGCCTACCCCTGATTACTTTCAAACATTTGGTCTGGGCTTCTTTGAATATTTTCAGCTCGCAGAAGATATAGGTGCTGAACCATTGCCTATTCTTAATGCCGGAATGGCCTGCCAGTTTAATTCCGCCGAAGTGGTGCCTTTAAATGATCTTGACCCTTATGTGCAGGATGCATTAGACCTTATTGAATTTGCCAATGGTGATGCAACCACAAAATGGGGTAAAGTTCGTGAAGAGATGGGACATCCTTCGCCATTCAATTTAAAAATGATGGGTGTGGGAAATGAAAACTGGGGGCCGCAATACGTGGAGCGTTTAAAAGTATTTACCAAAGCTATCAAAGCAAAATATCCTGATTTTAAATTAGTGTATAGTTCAGGCACTGATCCCGGTGGGGAGCGTTTTGATTACCTCAATGGTGAACTGCGTAAGATGAATGCAGATATAATAGATGAACATTATTACCGGAGGCCGGAATGGTTCTTTGCCAATGCCAGGAGGTATGATAATTACCCACGAAATGCCTCTAAAATATTTGGCGGAGAGTATGCTGCACAAAGTGATAGGACAGTTAGTGTAGATAATAAAAATAGCTGGCTCACTGCTTTATCAGAAGCAGCATTTATGACCGGTCTTGAGCGTAATGCAGATGTGGTAAGTATGGCATCTTATGCGCCACTCTTTGCCCATGCAGAAGGCTGGCAGTGGACACCTGATCTCATATGGGTAAATAATCTTCAATCTTATGGTACACCTGATTATTATGTGCAGAAACTGTATGCAGTTAACAAAGGCACAAAAGTGGTTCCTATCACTTTAGATAATGCCCCTGTTGCCGGACAGGATAGCTTATATGCAACCGCTGCCATAGATGAAAAAACCAATGAGCTTATTATAAAAGTGGTGAACGCCTCTAACAAACAACAGGTAAATACTATAAATTTAGATGGAGTAAAAAAGCCGGCATCAAAAGGTTCATTAACCGTTTTACAAAGTGATGATTTGTATAGTGTAAACTCATTTGATCAACCACATAAAGTATCTCCTAAAGAATCTTCAATTGCAATAACAGGGAAGAAAATAAATTTTAACGCAGAGCCTTATTCTTTTTCAATAATCAGAATTAAAATATAAAATGTGCTACACATATTTCCCGGTCTTCTCTAAAAAAATATAGCCATTTATGAAAAAAGAATTTTCATTTTTTACAATCATTTTATTTATGTGTTTGTTGTCAGCAACAGCACAGCAGCAATACCGGGCGACCTGGGAATCCCTGGATAAATATCAAATACCTGATTGGTTCCGTGATGTAAAATTTGGAATTTTTATCCATTGGGGAGTTTATTCAGTGCCTGCTTTTGAAAGTGAATGGTATCCAAGAAATATGTATATCAAAGATTCAAAAGAATATAAACATCATATTGAAAAATATGGCCCTCACAGCAAGTTTGGATATAAAGATTTTATTCCAATGTTTAAGGCTGAAAAATTTAATGCAGATACTTGGCTAGATTTATTTAAAAAATCTGGTGCAAAATATATAGTGCCCGTTGCTGAACACCATGATGGCTTTGCCATGTATAACACCGCCCTATCCCGCTGGAATGCAGTAAACATGGGGCCTAAAAGAGATATAATAGGCGAACTTGCTGAAGCAACAAAGAAGGCAGGTTTAATTTTCGGGCTTTCATCTCACCGTATTGAGCATTGGTGGTTTATGGGTGATGGCCGTACGTTTGATTCTGATGTTAAAGATTCTGCTAATGAAGATTTTTATGGGCCGGCTCAAGTGCACAATCCTTTTAATAAGACTTCCAAAGCACCAACTATGTCACCTGAGTTTATGAACGACTGGCTTTTACGTGATGTGGAACTGGTGGAAAAATACCATCCCCAATTGATTTGGTTCGACTGGTGGATTGAGCAAAAGGAATTAGAGCCGTATAGAAAATCATTTGCTTCTTACTATTATAATAAAGGTATTGAATGGAGCAAAGGAGTAGTAATAAATTACAAGCATGAATCTTATCCTGGTAATTCAGCGGTATTAGATGTGGAGCGTGGCAAACTTCCCGGCATACGGCCACAGGCATGGCAAACAGATGATGCCATCGGCAATAAATCATGGGGATTTACCAATGATAATACTTTTAAATCGCCGCAATATGTAATTACAAACCTTATTGATATTGTAAGTAAGAATGGAAATTTGCTGATAAATATTGGCCCAAGGCCTGATGGTACTATTACAGATGAAGAAACAAAAGTATTGCTTGGCACAGGCAAATGGCTTGATGTAAATGGAGAAGCTATTTATGGCACCCGTCCATGGAGGATATATGGGGAAGGTCCAACTGAATCTGCAAGCGGTGAATTTAAAACCCAAAAGCCTTTTACATCAAATGATATACGCTTTACCACAAAGAGTGATACCCTTTATGCCATTACATTGGAGCTTCCGGCCCCAAAAGAATCAATTACTATTACTTCCCTTTCTTCCAAAAGTAATAATGGCATAATAGCAAATGTTGAATTAATAGGGAGTACTGAAAAGCTTAATTGGTCACAAACTAAAAATGCCCTGGCTATAAAACCTCCGGTTAATTATCCGTCAGAGAACGCTGCGGCATTCAGGATAACTTTAAAAAAATAATATGGTTAATCAACTAAAAGCATACATCATTAAGCCCCCCACAGGAGAGGTTTCTAAGGCCCTCTCCTTGGAGAGGGGTTGGGGTGAGGTAAAAAATACTGCTATGAATAAAAACAACTTTATTACACTTAAAAGTTTAATTACCTTTTTTGGACTATTGTTCACTGTTCATGTGTCTGCCCAATTTAATCCCCCCAAACCTTTTAACGACACACTTATTCCTATCCATGACCCTGTGATTATACGTCAGGATAGTACTTATTATATTTTCGCCACCGGCCAGGGCATTACAGTTTTTTCATCACAGGATATGAAACATTGGAAGCCGGCAAAGACAGTGTTTAGCAGTGGGCCACAGTGGGCAGTGGAGGCAATACCAGGTTTCAGAGGTCATATCTGGGCTCCTGATATCAGTTACCATAATAGCCAGTATTATTTATTTTATGCAGTGTCTGCGTTTGGAAAAAACACTTCAGCTATTGGCTTGGCCACAAATAAAACATTAGATAGTTCATCCAAAGATTTTAAATGGATTGATCATGGTAAAATAATACAATCAGTACCAGGCAGAGACATGTGGAATGCAATTGATCCTAATTTAACTATGGATGAAAACAACACACCCTGGCTGGCATTTGGATCTTTCTGGAACGGGATGAAGCTGGTGAAAATGAAGAACGATTTAACGGCAGTTGCACAACCCGAAACCTGGTACACAGTTGCCAGCAGGAAAAGGGATTTTATTCTTCCGGATTCAGTAGCAGGAGATGCAGCAATTGAAGCGCCGTTTATTTATAAGCATGAAAATTATTATTACCTGTTTGTTTCGTTTGATTATTGTTGCCGCGGTGAAAAAAGCACGTACAAGATGATGGTGGGAAGGAGCGAAAAAGTGCAAGGTCCTTATGTTGACAGAGATGGTGTTCCCTTAAATTTAGGCGGCGGCTCAGTTGTATTGGAAGGGAACAGGAACTGGTTCGGCGTAGGGCATAATGCTGTAGCCTCTTTCAATGGGTCTGATTATTTGGTATACCATGCTTATGATGCGAGTGATAATGGCCGCTCTAAATTGCAGATTGAAAAAATAGCGTGGATTAACGGCTGGCCATATGTGGGAAGAAGGCCCAGATTATAACCTGTTCGACAAGTGAATAAAATGCTGATACGTATTTCTTACACCCTAATATTATTTATTTATTTGGCAGGTACTGTTTCATGTAAACAAAAAAAAACTTTGTTTCAATCGCTTTCATCTTCCCAAACTGGTATCGGGTTTATTAATAAGGTTGAAGAAAATGATAAATACAATGTGCTTAATTACATGAATATTTATACAGGTGCAGGAGTAGCGGCAGGAGATGTAAACAATGACGGCCTTGTTGATTTATTTTTCAGCGGCAATCAAGGGAGTTGCCGGTTGTATATTAATAAAGGCAATATGGAGTTTGAAGATGTAACAGAAAAAGCAGGCCTGCTTACAAATCGCTGGTGCACTGGTGTATCAATCGTAGATATAAACCAGGATGGCTTTTTGGATATTTATATTAATGTGGCTGGCAGTAAAAAATTTGGCAGCACTGCCAATCTTCTTTATATCAATAATGGCCTTTCTTTAGTAAATGGTCCGGGTGAAGTAACCTTTAAAGAAGAAGCAGAAAAATATGGCATTGCTGATACAAGGTTAACCATGAATGCTTCTTTTTTTGATTATGACAGAGATGGTGACCTGGACCTGTTTTTAATAACTAATCCTGCTGATGAAAGAGTAGATGATGTAAACACAGTTATAGAAACACGGGATTATAGAGAATCGCCGGGTGCCGATATTTTATACAGTAACAATGGAAACGGAACATTTACTGATGTTTCTAAAACTGCAGGAGTATTAAAAGAAGGCTTTAGTTTGGGAGCGGCTATCAGCGATGTAAATAATGATGGCTGGCCTGATATTTATGTATCGAATGATTTTTTTAACAGCGACATCTTATATATCAATAATCGCAACGGAAGTTTTACCGATAAAATACATGAATGTTTAAAACACACGAGTTTCTCCTCAATGGGTAATGATGTAGCAGATTTTAATAATGATGGCCGTCCTGATATTTTTACATTAGATATGTTGCCGGAAGATAATTATCGCAAAAAAATGATCATTCCTTCTGCCAGTTACGACAAATTTCAGGTGCTATTGCAAAAAGGATATGAACCACAATATACACGTAACGCATTACAGCTAAATAACGGCGATGAAACGTTTAGCGATATCGCTTTTTTATCCGGAGTTAGTTCAACTGACTGGAGCTGGGCCTGTTTATTTGCAGACTATGATAA
The DNA here is from genome assembly GCA_039922095.1 of Ginsengibacter sp. Classification (GTDB taxonomy): domain Bacteria; phylum Bacteroidota; class Bacteroidia; order Chitinophagales; family Chitinophagaceae; genus Ginsengibacter. The sequence goes on from JBDSAQ010000276.1 coordinate 7,765, forward strand.
TGACGGTGATAAAGATCTGATGGTTACAAATGGTTTCTATCGTGACTTTGGAGATCAGGATTTTATTAACTACCAGGCACAGTTGCATAACCCCATGGATAAGGAAGATGTTCTATGGGCCGAGAAACTAAAAGCAGTAAAAGCATTGGCTAATGTCCCTCTCCGGAATTATCTATTTGAAAACAACACCGATCTTACCTTTACAAAACGTAGCGACGATTGGGGTTTTACTGAACCGGGCTTTTCTAATGGAGCCTGTTATGCTGATCTTGATAATGATGGCGACCTTGAACTGATTATTAACCAATTTAACAGCAAAGCAAAAATATTCAAAAATAACGCCGGTGAATATTTAAAAAACAATTACCTCACTGTAAAATTGACCGGTCAAAAACCTAACCTGCAGGCCATCGGTTCAAAGGTATATGTATATACAAAAGGAAAAATGCAAATGCAGGAACTTAATCCATATAGAGGCTATGAATCAACAGTGGAATTGGCTTTACATTTTGGATTAGGAAAAAACGCAGTTGCAGATAGCATAAAAATTATCTGGCCTGATGGAAGCCGGCAAATGAAATATAGTGTGACTGCCAATACAATAATAGGTATTGCTTTTCCCCATACAGCAAACTCTGTTGAAACGTTTGGATTCATGCCTTTACAGTCGATTGTCACAGATAGTTCACAAAGAATTTTTAAAAATCAAACTGAAGAACAAGGGATAATATATTCTCACAAAGAAAATTATTTTGTTGATTTTAATGTTCAGCAGTTATTGCCCCATATGCATTCACGTTGCGGACCAGGCATTGCTGTTGGAGATATAAATGGTGATGGAAAAGAAGATTTTTATATAGGGGCTGCTGCAAAAAATGATGGAAGTTTTTTTATACAAAATTCACAAGGAGCATTTATAGAAAAGAAATTAAAGAAAGATACTTCTTATGAAGATATGGGTGTATTGCTTTTTGATGCAGATAGTGATAATGACCTTGACTTATTTGTGGTAAGCGGTAGTTCAGAAAAAGATGAAGGTTCTGTTATGCAACAGGACAGGTTATATATAAATGATGGTAAAGGGATTTTTATTTATAAGCAGGATGCCTTGCCCGATACTAAAGCCAGCGGCTCCTGTGTAGTTGGGTGTGACTATGATAAAGATGGCGATATTGATTTATTTATTGGGGGAAGAGTAGTACCGGGCAGTTATCCGTTAACACCTAAAAGCTATTTGCTAAAAAATAATGGCGGGGGTAAGTTTTCTGATATATCATATATTGAATTGCCTGAACATGGTAAAATTGGAATGGTTACTTCGGCCTTATGGACAGATTTTGATAATGATGGCTGGCCAGATCTAATGCTTGCGGGGGAATTTATGCCTATTACTTTTATCAAAAATAAAAATGGAAAGCTTCTGTATAATTCACCAATCACCGTTCAACATTCACAAGGTTGGTGGAACAGTATAACGGCAGGAGACTTTGATGAAGATGGTGATATGGATTATATAATTGGTAATCTTGGTTTAAACACAAGGTATAAAGCCAGCCCCACAGAGCCCCTTTGTATTTATGCAAAAGATTTTAATAAAGATGGGAGAATTGATCCTGTGCTGTGTTACTATATACAAGGCAAAAATTATATTTTCCACACACGTGATGAAATGATAAAGCAAATAGCAGCTATGCGTTTACGCTTTCCGTCATATAAAGATTTTGCTTCCGCAACTTTTGAAGACACATTTACCAAAGAAGAACTAAGCAATGCTATGGTTGTAAAAAGCGAATGTTTTGAAAGCAGCTATCTTGAAAATAAAGGGAATGGAAATTTTAAAAGAAAAGCGCTTCCCCTTCAATGCCAGTTTGCACCAATATTTGGAATGATAGCTGGCGATTATAATGAAGATGGTCATCCTGACATTCTGATAACAGGAAATTCTTATTCAACGGAAGTATCTACCGGTAATTACGATGCCATGTCCGGGATATTATTAACTGGAGATGGCAAAGGGAATTTTCAACCCATAAATTCAACTGGAACAGGGTTTACTGCAAACGCCGATTCAAAGGGAATAGCGCAAATAAATCTTACCGGTAGTTTATCGGAAATTTTAGTTGCAAATAACAATGGTAAACTACAAAGTTATCAACTAATAAAAAAGAAAAGTAGTGCAATCATCGTAAATCAAAACGATGCATATGCAATCATTCATAAACAAGATGGAACTTCCTTTAAACAGGAATTGTATTTAGGAAGTACTTATCTGTCAGCTTCATCACGAATGTTGTGTTATGTTGGTCCTGTTGTAAGTGTGACGATTTTTAATAACAAAGGAATGAAAAGAGATATACAAGTACATTCAAAATAGTAAAAAACCAATTATGAACAAATTTTTTTTACAAACCATAGTAAAAGCTATAGGGCTTTTATTAATGATGTATACCAATGTGCAGGCTCAAAATGCACGTATAAAAATTGATCTGGAAAGAACTATCGGCGAAGTAAATAAAAATATTTATGGAAATTTTGTTGAACATTTAGGCAGATGTGTGTATGGAGGTATTTATGAGCCTGGCTCAAAACTTTCAGATAAAAATGGTTTTAGAAAAGATGTAATGGCTGCAGTAAAAGAATTACATCCTACCATTGTAAGATATCCCGGCGGAAATTTTGTTTCTAACTATAACTGGCTTGATGGCGTTGGCCCCAAAGCAGAGCGTGTGCCACGTATGGAGCTTGCCTGGTCTACCTTAGAAAGCAACCAGTTTGGCACTAACGAATTTATAGAATACGCCCGTGTCATTAATACAGAGCCTTACATTGCAGTAAACATGGGTACTGGGACTATAGAAGAAGCACGTCGTTGGGTGGAGTATTGTAATGTAAAAGAAGGCCCATACTATGCAGAGCTCCGCAAAAAGCACGGTTACCCCGAACCTTATAACATAATATACTGGGGCCTGGGAAATGAAATGGATGGACCATGGCAAATGGGACATATGAATGCTATTGATTATAGTAAAAAAGCAAGGGAAGCTGCTAAACTTATGGTGCGCACCTCGCCTCAAATAAAACTAATAGCTGCAGGCTCATCTAACTACAGGGCAGGGGCTGACCCCGACTATTGGAATCAAACAGTATTAACTGAGTTGAAAGATGTTATTGATTACATAGCCCTGCACATGTATGTGGGGAATCCGGATAGCAATTATTATAATTTTGTTTCCACACCACTTATCCTTGAACAGCGCACCAAAATTGTGAAAGGAATGATCAGCCAGGTAATGCAAACAGCCATCAGGCCAAACCGTGATCCGATTTATATTGCATGGGATGAGTACAATGTATGGTATAGAGCAAGAAGTGGTGCAGCCCGTATAGGGAAAAGAGCATTAGAGGAGAAATATAATTTAGAGGATGCTTTGGTAGTAGCTGGATTTTTAAATGCATTTATCCGTAATGCAGATGTGGTAAAAATGGCTAACATGGCTCAGTTGGTAAATGTTATTGCCCCCATCTTTACCAATGAAACTGGTATGTTTCGACAGACAATTTTTTATCCTTTGCAATTATTTGCAAATAATGTTTATGGAACTTCGCTTAATGCATTTGTGGATTGTAAAACTTATAACACCAATAAATATTCTTTAGGCCTTGGTGAAACATCCGCACAACAAAACAAGATTCCTTACTTAGATGTGTCTGCTACTTATAATAACGGAGAACTAATTTTAAATGTGATCAATAAAAATAAAGAGGAGGCAATAACAACTGATATTCTTTCTCAGAATGGTTCATTTTCCGGAAGCTTCCAGGTTTTTGAAGTTAATGGTCCCGATATAAAGTCTGAAAATAATTTTGATAAGGAAACGGTAGCAACAGTTGAAAAGCCCTCTCTTCATACAAATGGAAATAAAATTACTTATGCATTCCCGCCACATTCGTTTACAATGATAAAAGGGAAAATGCAAAAATGATATTACATTTAAACACTCAATTGCCGCTATATGAAAAAGTTACTATTTTTTTTACCTGTCATAATTTCAATTGCTTCATTTGCACAAAAAAGCGATTATCCTATACAGCCGGTACCATTTAATATTGTAAAGCTTTCAGATAATTTCTGGTTGCCAAGATTAAAGGTTAATCATACCGTTACCATACCTGCGTCATTTGCAAGATGTGAATCTACAGGTCGGATAAAGAATTTTGAAATGGCTGCAAACCGCTCAGGTAAATTCTGCACCACCTTTCCGTTTGATGATACAGACATTTACAAAACAATTGAAGGGGCTTCGTATTCGCTCAAACTTTTTCCTGATGCAAAACTTGAAAAATACCTGGATTCATTAATTGCTGTGGTTGGCAAAGCGCAGGAACCGGATGGTTATTTATATACTGCACGAACTATTGATCCGGCCAATCCTCATAAATGGGCGGGCAAAGAGCGCTGGGAAAAAGAAAGGGAATTAAGTCATGAACTATACAATGCCGGTCACATGTACGAAGCTGCAGTGGCACATTATATGGCTACAGGCAAAAAGAATTTTTTAAATATCGCCCTTAAAAATGCTGATCTCGTATGTTCAGTTTTTGGACCTGGTAAAAAAACAGTTGCACCCGGCCATGAAATAGTAGAAATGGGTTTGGTAAAACTTTATAGAATTACCGGTAAGCAGGAATATCTTTCCACAGCTAAATTTTTTATTGAAGCAAGAGGCCAATACAAAGGTTATGATGTTACCAGTAAAGATGTATGGAAGAACGGCATGTACTGGCAAGACGATAAACCAGTTGTTGAACAGAATGAAGCAGAAGGCCATGCTGTACGTGCTGGTTATTTATATTCCGCTGTAGCTGATATTGCTGCACTTACCGGGGATAAAAAATTGCTACAGGCTGCTGATAGTATTTGGGATAATCTTGTTTCAAAAAAATTATATGTACAGGGAGGAGCTGGAGCTATACCTTCCGGAGAGCGTTACGGTAATAATTATGAGCTGCCAAACGAAACGGCATACAACGAAACCTGTGCAGCAATTGCCAATGTTTATTGGAATCAACGTATGTTCCAGTTGCATGGAAATTCAAAATACATTGATGTATTGGAAAAAATTTTATACAATGGATTGATATCAGGGATTGGTCTGGATGGGAAATCTTTTTTTTATACCAATGCAATGCAAATACATAACAGCTTCACTCATCCTGACATGGAAGCTGAACGCTCAGGCTGGTTTGAATGCTCGTGTTGCCCAACAAATTTAACAAGATTACTCCCATCAATTCCGGGTTATGTATATGCTCAAAATAAAAATGAGGTTTACGTAAACCTTTTTATAAATAGTACCGCAGATATAAATATTGGGAATAATCAGGTATCAATAACCCAGCAAAATAATTACCCGTGGGAGGGTGATCTAAAATTTGTTATCAATCCAAAATCTGCACTTAATTTTTCATTAATGGTACGGATTCCGGGATGGGCAAGAAATGAGGAAATTCCATCAGACCTTTATAGCTTCAAAAATAATTTAGATATAAAAACTGTCGTTACTATCAATGGTCAACCCTTTACTTATACAATGCAAAATGGGTATGCAATGATCAACAGAAGCTGGAAAAAAAATGATATAGTGGAAGTGAAATTGCCAGTTGAAGTACAACGCATAAATGCTAATACCAAAGTAACAAATAATATTGGAAGAGTTGCTTTACAAAGAGGCCCGCTGGTTTATTGCGCAGAATGGATAGATAATAATGGCAAGGCAAGCAACCTCATACTACCTGCTGAAGCACAATTTACAACAGAATATAAAGCCGATTTATTAAATGGGATTGTTGTAATAAAAAGTAATGTTCCCGCAATATTGATTGATGACAAAGGCGAAAATATTAATACCATACGTCAACCATTTTTTGCAATTCCATATTATGCATGGGCTAACCGCGGAAAAGGTGAAATGCAGGTTTGGTTTCCTGAAAAAATAAAGTATGTGGAATTGCTATCAAAGAAATAATCATTTGCCTTAGAGCTAAACATTCATATACACTAGTTCTCCGAAATAAATTATTACACTACAGTTACGTTTGCGGGAATATTTAGTATTATTTTATCCCATTCAAATATTATTTTATCTAAAAATTTTTTTTTAACATAAAAAATGCTGTAAGTTTGATTTCTCTATTATAGAATTTTACCAAGAACATGAATTTATTGCTTGATTCCTCACATTAAACGACTGCCTTATGAAGATTAATAAAAACTTCATCCTTTATCCAAATCCTGAACGTTTTTTTCTTTCATTGCCTTTTCCTTAAACAGGATAATTATTTAATGCCCCATAATTATTTCTTTATCAACCCAAAAAACTTTATATGCTTAATTTATTCTCCACAGCAAAACGTTTTTCATCTTTAGTAATTCTGCTTTTTTTTATTAATACAGTTAACGCACAAACAGTTGTTACCGGTAAAGTAACTGATGATCAGGGACAGCCAATATCAAATGCAAGTATTCTTAGAAAAGGTACCTCAACAGGCGTTACTACAGAATCAGACGGAAGTTTTACTATCAATATTCCTAACAGTAAAACTGTTCTGGTATTTACATCTGTAGGGTATGATGCCCAGGAAATAACTCCCGGCAATAAATCAAATCTTAATATTCTTTTGAAATCCGCCGGCAACAAATTGAATGAAATTGTTGTAACTGGTTATGGTACTCAAAGAAGAAAAGAAGTTACCGCTGCCATTACTACTGTGAATGCAGCACAATTCAATAAAGGAAACATCAGTGATGTAGCTCAGCTTCTACAAGGTAAAGTCGCTGGTTTATCCATTTCACGACCAGGGGGTAACCCTAACGGTGGTTTTACTATTCGCCTGCGCGGACTTTCAACGCTGGGTGCTAATACATCCCCTTTAATAGTAATTGATGGACAGGTGGGTGCAGATATAAACACTGTAGATCCCAATGATATTCAAAGTATAGATATACTGAAAGATGCCGCTTCTGCAGCTATTTATGGTACCCGGGGATCTTCCGGAGTTATCATTATTACTACAAAAAGAGGTGGCAGAGTGCCTGTTGTTTCTTATAACGGAAGTGTTACATCAGAGGTGCCAGGTGAATTTATTCCACACATGAACGCAGCAGAGTATAAGGCGGCAGGTGGCAAAGATTTAGGCTCCAATACAGATTGGAACAAGGCGATTACAAGGACGGCGTACTCCCATATTCATAATCTTTCATTTTCAGGTGGAAACGGCAGTGGTACATCCTATATTGCTTCTGTTAATTACCGGGATGCCCAGGGTGTCTCAATAAAGACCGGGTTCAATCAGGTTAACGGGCATATAGGCCTGGCTCAAAGGGCGATGAAAGACAGATTTAATTTTACATTGGATGTAACTGCCACTCAGAGGGAATCAAAGTTTGGTTTTGACCGGGCATACCAATATGCGACAATCTTTAATCCTACCGCCCCGCTTCACACCAATGATGCCCCTGGTTCGGGCGGGCTCAATTTGACAGGAAGTGGTTACGTGGAGCAAAACTTTGTGGAATATGCAAACCCTCTCGCTGTACTGGAACAGAATACAAATAATGGTACCCTTAAAAGAATGAACATCAATACCACTGCCAGTTATGAAATTATTCGTGGGCTGAAATTCCAGATACGTTACGCTCAGCAAAACTCCAGTAATTTTCGATGGGCTTATCTTCCTAAAACATCTTTTGATTCACGAATCATAGGAGGAAACAGGAGCGGATTCTCAGCTAATGGGCTTGCAGAAAAACAGGATGATGAGACTTATACCCGATTGATTGAAAATACGCTGTCTTATGACAAAAAGATATTTAATGACATAAATTTATCTGCCGTAGCAGGCTATTCTTACCAGGCTTTTGCGAATAGCGGTCTTTATACGCGGGCAGGAGACTTTTTATCCGATGTTAACTCGGAAAAAATAGAGAATGCCGGTGATATTAAAAATGGTAAAGCGGTAATTACCAGTTATAAAAATGGTTCGAGACTGATCGCATTTTTTGGAAGGGCGAATCTTAATTATAAAGATTTGGCCTTTTTATCCGCAAGTCTCAGAAGAGAAGGGTCAACACAGTTCGGTGAAAATAATAAATGGGGAATGTTTCCTGCCTTGAGTGCAGGACTTGATATTAACAAATTGATAGATATACCCCATGTAAACGCCCTTAAACTTAGAGCCAGTTATGGTATTACCGGAGCTTTACCTCCCAATTCTTATTTATCACAGTTCTTATATGGTCCTACGGGAAGTTCCTTTTTATACAATGGAGGTTATATCCCCTCGTATGCACCGACCCAAAATGCAAATCCCGATCTGAAATGGGAGAAAAAGGCTGAGTTTGACGTGGGTCTTGATTTTGTTTTATTCAACAACCGTTTAACAGGAAGTTTTGATTACTATAATCGCAAAACATCCGATCTTTTATTTAATGCCACAGTTCCCGTTCCTCCCAATCCTACTGACAAGAAATGGTTAAATATAGGAAGTTTAGAAAATAAGGGCGTGGAACTTTTATTAGCCTATGATGTTTTCAAAGGCAAAGCCTTTAGCTGGAATACTTCAGTGAATTTTTCAACCTTTAATGTAAAACTTGCATCGTTAAACAAGGATTTAGCCGGTACAGTTATCGGAGCTAGTAATTTAGGTTCGCCAGGCCAGGAGCAAACTCAAATTACACGTGCAGTGGAAGGAGAGAAGATTGGTATTTTATGGGGCGCTATTTACAAGGGGGTTGACGCTAATGGCAAATTTATATTTGATGATGGTACCGGAAAGGCGACAGATAAGCCTGACTACAAAACAAAAATTGGTAATGGCATGCCCAAATTTGAATTAGGCTGGAGCAATACATTCCGGTATAAAAATTTTGATCTTAATTTCTTTTTGCGGGGCTCATTTGGCCATGATATAGTAAATACCTATCGTGCTTTCTTCGAAAATTCAACTCCTTCCAATATTGCAAGTTATAATGTGGTAACAACAAAGTTCTTCAATCCGGCTCTGAAATCTCAGCCAGCTTTCAGCAGCCTTTTTGTTGAAAAAGGATCGTTTGTAAAATTAGATAATGCAACTATTGGATATAATTTCAATTTTAAAAATGACGGTATCATAAAGGGATTGAGGGCATACGTCAATGGTCAAAATCTTTTTAAGATTACTGATTACACAGGTGTAGATCCGGAAGTGAGGTATAGTTATGGCAATCCTCCGAATGTTTTAGCTCCGGGTGTTGATGCCAGGGATACCTGGGTGTGGACCCGTTCCTACACTTTGGGCGTAAATCTTAAATTTTAACTGTAATTAATTCATCAATCAAAAAAAATTGATATGAAAATTTTATTTCCGACAAAATACTTGCTGATAGGAGCAATTTTTATAATTTCCTGTACTAAACTCGATGAGAAAGAGGTACTCTTTGATACGGCTACCAATCAAAATTTTGGCCAAACTGATGCAGAAATAGTATCCCTTTTAGCGGCAGCTTATACAAACCTGTATGGTAGTTTTGGTGGTGATGGTAGCATTATGCGTGTTGAGGAAGTTCCTACCGATGAAATAGTAGTACCGCAACGTGGACCAGACTGGGGTGATGGCGGCCACTGGGTTCGGTTAAAGAGGCATACTACTGTACCTGCAGACGCAGGACCGGGTAATACCTGGGCGTTTTTGTTCCGTGGAGTGAATACCTGTAACCGGGTGCTTTCAATCCTTGAACCATTGGGCACTCCTTCTTCTAAGAAATTTATCGCAGAGCTAAAAGCATTAAGGGCTATCTATTATTATTGGCTCCTGGATTTATTTGGTAATGTGCCTATCAGCACTGATTTTACAAAAACTGACCCGCCACCAAATAATACACGGGCAGAAGTGTACAATTTTGTGAAAACGGAATTACTGGCAGCCTTACCAGATTTACAAAAAACAGGTCCCAATGATAATGCTACTTATGGCAGGGTAAATTATTATACTGCGCAGGCTGTTCTCGCTAAATTATACCTTAATGCACAAGTATTCAGCGGCACTGCTCAGTGGGATTTAACCATTGCTGCCTGCGATGATATTATAAATTCTACCAAATTTGCCTTAATGCCCAATTATAGGGATAATTTTACGAAAAACAATAAAGGTTCTACTGAGTTTATCTGGGTAATACCTTATGATGATATTCAGGCAACAGGTTTTAATCTTCCACACCAAACCCTCCACATGGCCGAACAGGCAACCTGGAATATGGGTGCGCAACCCTGGAATGGCTGGGCCAGTGTACAGGAGTTTTACAATTCATACATAGATCCAGTCCAAAATCCAGGTCCGCAAGGTACTGTAGTAGGCACTGATCCGAAAGGTCTGCCTATAGTCGGAACGGTTGATAAAAGATTATCCAACTTTATCGTTGGAAAGATATTTGGTGCCGACGGCGTTAGTCCTTTGAATGATGCAGGCGCTGATGCCACAGACCCGGATGGTGCGCAAATTAACCATACGCCTTATATTAATGAACTGGAGCCAGCCGCCTGGAGACAATCTGGTGCCCGGATAGGAAAATATGAGTTTTATAAAGGAATGACCGGTCAGTTGAGTAATGATTGGGTGTTATTTAGATATGCCGACATTATCCTTACCAAAGCAGAAGCATTGGCAAGAAAAGCTGGTAACTGGAATGACCCTACCGCCCTTGCCCTGGTTAACCAGATAAGAACTATACATGGCGGTGTTACTCCTTATGTAACTATGACTGCACAGACCTTTTTGGATGAAAGGGGCAGGGAAATGTTTTTTGAAGCAACAAGGAGGCAGGATATGATTCGGTTTGGAACATATAATAGTGCGTTTAGGTTCCATGCCGCAGACCCGGATGCACATGTCAATATATTTCCTATTCCTGAGAGTGTGCTTAATGCAAACAAAAATTTGAAACAAAATGCGGGATATCCATAATTGGATCAAACTAAATAGTATTAATAAGGAAATGCAGAAATTTAATTTTCTGCATTTCCTTATTAAAGGATAATTAAAATTTGTAATTATATTATACTGCAAGAAAAACCTTATGGCAGCCTCGTTAATGTAAACATGAAGAGATCCTAACTAATCCGTTTCTTTGAATTATAAAGACACCATCTATTTAGTGAGTAATGATTAACTTAGTAAGCGCAGGTTTTAATAAGATCAGATTATTTTTTTGTTTGTCTACAAATTTAGTATCACTTTTTTTTTTATTGGTAATATCTTTTTCCTGCAATGTGGACCATTCAGGCAGTAATTTATTTACGTTGCTTTCCGCAAAACAAACGGGTATAAATTTCTCAAACGATTTAAAGTATACAGAAGAATTCAACCCGTATACATTCCGTAATTTTTTTAATGGCGGTGGAGTTGCTATTGGTGATATTAATAATGACGGCTTACCGGATATATTTTTTTGTTCAAATCAAAAATCAAACAAACTGTTCCTCAACAAAGGAGGTTTGGAGTTTGAAGACATAACACAACAGGCAGGCGTTGTTTCTGAGGGGATATGGTCAACAGGTGTTACAATGGCGGATGTGAATGGTGACGGATGGCTGGACATTTATGTATGCAAATCAGGCGATATAAAGGGGGAAAACCGTGCTAATGCATTATACATCAACAACGGCAT
>JBDSAQ010000277.1:0-8218 GCA_039922095.1 Ginsengibacter sp.
TTAAGCTCGAATTTTTTGTTAATGAGAAAACCAACCACTCTGAAATATTTCTCAATGGTGAAAATGTTGAATATCTCATACGGGATATGGTAATTGCTGAGAAGGTAAGTGATGTAGCGGCTATAAAAGAAGTAAGAACTTTTGCGGTTCTTCAGCAAAATAAAATGGGTGAAAAAAAAGGTATTGTCATGGATGGAAGAGATATTGGAACTGTTGTTTTTCCCGGGGCTGAAATCAAATTTTTCATGAAGGCTGATGGCGCTGTAAGAGTAGAAAGAAGGTTCAAAGAATTATTTGCTAAAAACCCTAATATTACTTTAGATGAAATAAAACATAACATCGAAATGCGTGACTATCTTGATTCTCACAGGGAGGTAAGCCCTTTACAAAAAGCTGATGATGCAGTGGAGATTGACAATACTTACCTTACAGAAAAAGAACAGTTTGACCTTGTGCTAAATTTAGTTATGAAAAAACTATAGATAAGTTAGCCCTGCACAAATTCCTTTATTATTTCATCAGTATTTTTTGTTACCGGAAAAAATGAGACAAGCTTTGTGATAACGGCTTCTACTAATACATCGGGACAACTGGCTCCGCTGGTTATAAGTATTTTAACAGGTGTTATCCCAGGTAAAAAATCAATAGTCTCCAATTCCTGCTTTATGTGAAAATTGTAGTGAAGAATATTTTTGGGGGATAATATTTTTTCTGCTGAACTGATAAAGTAGGTGGGCAATTTTTCCTCACACAATTCAACCAGGTGAGATGTATTTGAGCTGTTATAGCCGCCAACAACAATGGCAAGATCAGCTTCAGTTTTCAACATCCCATATACTGCACTTTGATTATCATAGGTAGCATAGCAAAGTGTATCTCTCGTGTCAGCAAACCTTTCTTCAATATTGTGTTCAGTGAGATCATATTTTTTTACCATCGCCTGCTTTAAAAATTCAGCAATAGCTTGCGTTTCGCTTGCAAGCATGGTAGTTTGATTAACCACACCAATTCTCTGCATATCTTTTTCTATATCAAAATCTTTGGAATATTGGCCTTTAAATTCTTCGTAAAATAGCTCAGCAGGTTTTTCACCGGTTATATACTTTGTAAGCTGAATAGTTTGCTCCATATCTTTTACAATAACTGTTGGCGTATTTACAGCACTATGGCTAAAAGTAGCCCTTGTCTCTTCATGGTTTGGTTTGCCATGAACAATTATTGAGTAATAATTTTTTGCAATTGCCTCAGCACGGTTCCATACTTTTTCTACAAAGGGACAGGTAGTATTGTATTTTGCTGTTTGTATCCCTCTTCTATTCAATTTATTTTCTATATCGGTAGTGGTTCCAAAAGCGGGAATAATAACAATATCATCGGCATTCAAATCTTTAAAGGGAATTAACGTGTTACCCTCTGTATCCATTAAAAACTTAACGCCTCTGTTCATCAGGTCTTCATTTACCTGTGGATTATGGATCATTTCACTTAACAAGAAAATTCTTTTATCAGGGTTTTCATCAATCGTTCTAAAAGAAATGTCAATAGCATTCTCAACGCCATAACAAAATCCAAAATGGCGGGCAAGATAAATTTGAAGTATCCCAAAATCAAGATGTGCAGGTGTAAAATCCTTTTTCAGTTTGTCTGATTGCCTCCGCTTATTTTTAATAGCAGCTATCAGCGGGCTTCTGTATAATATAGGTACATTAAACTGCTTCATAATATTTATAAGATTTGCAAAGTTACAAAGAGACGCTTAGGTGACAAGAGTATATGATCAAGTCTTAAGTGTATACTTTTATTTGGTTTAACTTACGTGAAAAGCCATCAAATGATTGATAATATTTCGCATCCGGAATGGAGCTTTAACAGTAATATTTATGAAGTTAATATAAGGCAATACACCGTTGAAGGAACTTTTAATGCGTTTGCAAAACATTTGCCCCGGCTCAAAGATATGGGTGTTGAAATCCTATGGTTCATGCCCATTACTCCTATAAGTTTAAAAGACAGGAAAGGTACATTGGGCAGTTATTATGCTGTTCAAAATTATACCGAAACCAATCCGGAATTTGGCTCAGTCGAAGACTTTAGCAACTTAGTAAAAAATGCACAAACCATGGGGTTTAAAGTGATAATAGACTGGGTAGCTAATCATACAGGCAACGATAATATCTGGATAGATATTCATCCTGATTTTTTTTGTTATGATAAGGAAACCAAACAAATTATTCATCCGAACGGATGGGAAGATGTAAGCAAGCTCAACTTTGATAGTGGCGATATGCAGGATGCCATGATTGAAGCCATGAAATTCTGGATTACGTGTGCTGGTATAGATGGGTTCAGATGTGATATGGCTCACCTTGTAATACTTGATTTTTGGAAAAAAACTAAGAGTGAATTGGATAAGGTTAAGACAGGTCTTTTTTGGCTCGCCGAATGTGAAGAGCCGGAATACCACCAGGTTTTTGATGCCACTTATACATGGCAATGGATGCATAAAACTGAAGAATTTATTAAGAACAATGAACAGGTGGAAAAGCTGTTTGATGTTCTAATGCATTATGATTCCGCTTTTCCGAAAGATGCTTTCAGAACATATTTTACGAGTAACCATGATGAAAATAGCTGGAACGGCACCGAGTTTGAAAAATATGGAAATGCCGCCAAACTCTTTGCTGTATTTAGTTGTACATGGAATGGCCTGCCAATGATTTACAGCGGACAGGAATTACCTTGCTATAAAAGACTAAAATTTTTTGATAAAGACCAGATAGATTGGGGGGCAAACTCCCTGTTACACGATTTTTATAAAACATTACTTTCCTTACGAAAAACAAACAGTGCCTTATGTGCAGGCGATATTAATATTATCACTCAAAAATTATCAACAAACCGTGATGACAAAGTCTTTGCTTTTTTAAGGAGCAGCCAGGATGATGGAGTGTTAACGATCTTAAATTTTTCTGATGAATTAATAGAGGTTGACCTAAAGAATATAACCGGCGTTTTTAAAAATGTTTTTACCGGACAACATTTTTATGCAAGATTAAATTCAATCTTAGAGGCTGAACCCTGGGGCTATTATGTTTTTGAAAGAACTGAATCATAAATAAAAAAGGCTGTCTGAACAGACAGCCTTTTAAAAACAAAATATAATTTATTGATCACCTGCAGCGTCATCTAAACTTAAGGGGTATTCAAAAATTTCATTGTAGCCGGGATAAACACCCTCCACTTTTACATCTTTTGAACTTCCAATAACAGCCTTTAATTCCTGCACGCTCTTTACTTCTTTACCATTTGCTTTTGTAATAATGAAACCATCTCTCATCCGGGTCTGATTATCTATAGCGCCGCCATTTATTTTTTTCACCACCACACCACCTTGTAGGCCATAATCTTTTGCTTTTTTGCTATCAAGTGTTACAAGATCTGCCCCCAGTTTATCAATCATTTCATCCGCTTTTACTATATCAAAATTTCCGGCGCTGTTTTTTAGCGTTACTGATACAGTACTGCTGCTACCGCCCCTGTCATAAGTTATATTAACTTTATCACCCGGTTTAAAACGGCTTAATTGTTCCTGAAGGTCAGAACCTGATTCAATTGGTACATCATTTACTTTTCTTAAAATATCACCTTTCTTAATCCCTGCGGCATTTGCAGCGCCATTAACGGTTACATCATTTATATATATTCCATCAGCAGTCAACGGTATTTTTCTCATTTGTTTTTCTTCATCAGATAAAAATGCAGCATCAGTAAATTGCGCCCCTAAAAATCCTCTTTGCACACTTCCATATTTAATAAGGTCAGCAACTACTTTTTTAACAATGTTAACGGGTATAGCATACGAATAACCTGAATAATATCCTGTTGGAGATGCTATTGCAGAGTTGATACCAATTAATTGTCCGTTAGGATTAATTAAGGCTCCCCCACTGTTACCCTGGTTAACGGCAGCGTCTGTTTGTATAAAAGACTCCACTGCCAATGAACCACTTCCGCTTTTATCTTTATTTAATCCCAATGCCCGCCCTTTAGCGCTAATAATACCTGCAGTTACCGTAGTTTCTAAGTTTAAAGGATATCCGATTGCTAATACCCATTGTCCAATCTTCACATCATCTGAATTACCGTATAACATGAATGGCAGATCAGCAGAATTAACTTTAATAACTGCAAGATCATAAGAAGGATCTGCGCCAATAACTTTTGCAGTATATGTTTTTCTATTGCTCATCGTAACAGTTACTTCATCAGCACCAGCTACTACATGGTTATTAGTAACTATATATCCATCTTCGCTGATAACAACACCCGACCCGGAAGCTCTTTGGGGAAGCATTCGTTGTCTGCCGCTGCCATTTCCAAAAAACTGATCAAATAAGTCATCATTACCAAACAAATCAGAAAATGGATTTTTTTGTGGCAGGTTATTATTTACCTGTTTGGGATTTGTTTTAGTTTTTATGTGCACTACGGCAGGTGATGCAGCCATAGCGGCTTGTGTAAAATCTGTAGGCCCCGCAGCAGGTGTGCCACTTCCATCAAAAAAACCAGCATACTTGTAATTAGATGGAATAGTAAGCTGGTTAAAATTCGGGTTAGTGTTTTTTTCAAATTTGTTATATCCAACCATAACGCCAACGGTGGTTAATGCACTGATGGAGATAGTTGTTAAAATGTTTCTGAGGTTCATTCTATTTGGAGTTTTAAAGTGTGAATTTAGTTGAACGATGAGTACAAATCATATGCCTAAGGCTTTATACAAATTAACGAAGTATTTATTCTTACATACTTACCGCTTGTTTCCTTTAACAATAAATTAGGGGAAGCATTGGTAAAGAATATGGTTGTAAAATTAGTTAAGAAATTTTGACAAAATGCACCTGACAATATTTTAGGTTCAGGAAATTTTTTCAGTGTGTTAGACTCATAAATCTATTCCATAATAAAAACTGGTGCGCTTCCTATAAAATTTTAATACTTATGTAAATTCAATTTTACACATTATTATAACGATAATAAAAACTGCATAGTATCCATACCATCAGCATAAGTAAATAATGAAGGCTGTTGCGTTTTGCCAAACTCAATACCACCTGCACCCGCTACGCATTGAATACCCGCTTGGTTTTGCAATTGTGTTTTTAATACTTCTGCATCATCGTAATAACTGTAATTAAGCTGGCTTATGGGTGAAAATAGCTGTTCACTTTCTACCAATAAAATACTGCCATTAGTCATGTAGAATAAATTGTTCATTATTTGCAATGCAAGATAATAATCATAATTGCTCTTGTATTTTGGATGATCAGCAAAGTAGCTATACTTTTTAAAAGCAGTCAGCAACGGCACAAAATCATATCCTTCCGGTACAAAAATTTTAGTGACATTTCTGCAGCCGAGTCCAAAATATTGATGCACATCATCAGCAAGGGCGCTAAGAGACTTTATATCTTCATCTCCAGGCAAAATCGCTGCTGATGTTCTGTTGCGCCGGATTATAGATGGGTATTTTCCAAAATAATATTCAAAATATCTTGCAGAATTATTACTACCGGTAGCAATGTAGGCATCGCACCCCTTAAGCATATCTGCAAAAGAGATCAACTTTATACATCCGCCATCCCAATCATACAATTTTTCTATAAGATGCTTTAACAGAACATCATCTTTTGAAGAAAGCTTAATTGTTTGCTTATGTCCTGAAATAAAAATGGACAAAAAATCATGAAACCCAACCATTGGAATATTACCAGCCATTACAACTCCTACATTTGCCGGCTGTATATTATCATCTAAATGATAATAATTTTTCCATGCTGTTAATTTATCTCTTTGTAAATATTCATTCGAAATATTATTAGAGGCAAGTTGAATAAATTCAAATGTAAACCATGGATTTTTTTCAAAAGCTTTTTGTTTAACAATTTTCCATTCTTTACTATTTGATTGCAAATAGTTTCCCAGCTCAATCATTAAATCTACTCTCGTTTGTAATTTCATTGGTGATGTATCTGTTATTATATTTGCAGATAAGGAAAAAAGAATGCAAATTCGTAAATAATTCTGAGCTGCGTAAAAGCATAAATTCAAAAAATAATTATGGCAATAAAAATAACTGATGAGTGTATAAATTGTGGAGCATGCGAACCTGAATGCCCGAACAATGCTATTTATGAAGGCGGCGTGGAATGGGCAATAGCAGATGGCACAACAGTAAAAGGGCAAGTGGCTTTAATGGACGGAACAGTTATAAGTTCAGAGCAAAGAAACCCTCCTGTTGCAAATGATATATATTATATTGTACCCAATAAATGCACGGAATGCCAGGGATTCCATGAGGAGCCTCAATGTGCCGCTGTTTGCCCGGTTGATTGCTGTGTACCTGATGAAATGTATAGGGAAACTGTAGAAGAACTGCTGGTAAAAAAAGAAAAGCTTCATTTGTAATTCTCAGGCCCAAAAATATTGCTGTCAATACATTATTTTTTCATGTTCAGGAGGTGAGGGTATTTAAGACAATACTTTCACCTTTTTTATAACAATAATAGCTACCATGAAAAAAATAACAATTTTATTTTTATTAGCTGTAGCATTTTGTATTCTCCAGGGATGTTTGGACAAAACAAAAAAGGTAAATTCAATTTCGGATAAAGAACAGGTAATTAAAACAGAAGAAGCATTTTCAGATATGAGTCGCCGTCAGGGAATGAAAAAAGCGTTCATTGAATTTATGGATGATGATGGCATTTTATTGCGGCCGTACCACACGCCTATTGTTGGTGCCGATGCTATTGATTTTATATCCGGCGCAAATGATACATCTTATAAGTTAACCTGGAAACCTTCTGCTACCGAAATCTCATCTTCGGGTGATTTAGGATTTACCTATGGCATATATTTGTTGAACTTGCCCGATACAATTTTAACCGGTACTTATGTTAGAGTTTGGAAAAAGCAACCTGATGGAAAATGGAAATTTACTTTAGATACAGGTAATGAGGGAATTCATGCTGATACTTTATCGCCATAAAACTCACATAAATCCTCTTAAAAGAAGGGAACTGCTTGCCTATTTCTTTTGGAGAAAAGTTGTATTGAGGTTCACCAAAAAATTTCTGTTACTTAGTTTAGGAGTGTTAATTGTTAACAACCTTGTTGCCCAGCTATGCCAGGGCAGCCTCGGCGATCCTGTAGTTAATATTACTTTCGGCACCGGTCCAAATACAGGCCCCCCGCTTAGTACTGCATTAAACGGGTATAATTATGTTTCTAATACTTGTCCTAATGATGGTTTTTATACTATTGCGAACTCGACCAGTAATTGCTTTAACAATTCATGGCTTACTGTTGCTGAAGACCATACCCCTGGTGATAACGAAGGATATATGATGCTTGTGAACGCATCGGTTGTGCCCAATGATTTTTATAAGGAGCAGGTAACCGGGTTATGCGGGGGCACCACTTATGAATTTGCAGCCTGGCTCATAAATGTTATCCGGCCTTCTGCGTGCAATAACATTCCAAATCGCCCTAACATCACTTTTAATATTGAAACAATTAACGGACAAGTGTTGCAAACCTATAACACGGGGGATATTGAAGCTTCAGGTTCACCTCTGTGGAAACAATATGGATTATTTTTTACCACACCAGCCGGAACCTCTACTGTTGTAATAAAAATGACTAACAATGCCGATGGCGGTTGTGGTAATGATCTTGCTTTGGATGATATAACATTTCGCCCTTGCGGACCAAAAGTTTCTATAAACGTGAACGGAGTTACAGGCATTAAAAATGTATGCCGGGGAGATGTTACCGATCTTAATTTTGGCAGCGCTATAGTTGGAGGTTATAGTAACACATTTTATCAATGGCAAAAAAGCACAGATAGTATTTCATGGACTGATATACCTGGGGCAACAGTACCTGCATTTACAACTCCGGCAATTATAATACCCGGTAATTATTTTTTCAGACTTACAGTTGCCGAAGGTAATAATATCACAATTTCATCCTGCAGAATAGCATCAGATTTTGTTACCGTTAAGGTAAATGGCTTACCTGTTTCTAACGCATCAAATAACGGCCCTGTATGTGAAGGCACGAGTGTATCACTTTCAGCAACTGGCGGGGGTAATTATTCCTGGACCGGTCCCGGCAGTTTTACGTCCAACATGCACTCCCCTGTTATAACAAATAT
>JBDSAQ010000278.1:0-8094 GCA_039922095.1 Ginsengibacter sp.
AGATGAAAAAACTATGCGCCAGGTTAAGCAAATAGGTGTTGACTATGTGTTAATGGGAGGCCCGGCCATCCCCTGGACGGAGGCGAGTCTGCGTACTATAATGACCCGCTTTAAAGATAATGGCTTAACCGTAATTAATATGATGATCGGCGGTCATCCAAATACAATTTATGGTCGTGAGGGCCGCGATGCTGAAATTAAAAATATTCAGGAGTCTCTGAAAGCTGCTGGTGCAGCCGGTTTGCCCGTAGTGGAATATAATTTTTACGCCGACAGGCTTATGGAAGGCTATTATGAAAAGAAAGCCAGGGGAGGTTCAGGTTATACAGCGTTTGATTACGCCCCGGTAAAAGACCTTCCAGCCAAGCCTAACATTGGCGTACATAAAACGGACGAACTTTGGAACAACCTCACTTATTTTCTCAAAGCAGTTATTCCTGTTGCAGAAAAGGCAGGTGTTCGTATGGCTCTGCATCCTAATGATCCTCCTATTCCTATTAGCCACGGCTCTTCGCAAATTATGGCTACTCTAAAAGACTGGAAACGCCTTATCAGCATTGTTGACAGCCCGTCAAATGGTATTACATTTGATTGCGGCGTTACACGTGAAATGGGTGAAGATCCCTTAGAGGTTTGTAAATATTTTGGAGAGCGGGACAGGATAAATCATGTACATTACCGCAATGTTATAGTTGAACAACCTTACGTAAAATATGCTGAAGTATTTCTTGATGAGGGACAGGTAAATATGTTTGCTATTATGAAACAGCTTGTTAGTATGAAATACAATCATGGTCTTTATCCCGAGCACCCAAGAGCATTAGACTATGACAGGGAGCATCCCGGCGGCATAAGAAATCAATATCCCGGCGGAGGTGGCTACACAGGCGAAACATACAATATAGGTTTTGCAAGAGCGATGATGTTGGCAGTATTATCAATGTAAAAGTTAATGTTATAAAAGTTGCTTAATAACGTTTATAAGAAATAAATTACACTACACTAAAACACGGCTAAGGATAAAATGAACCGAAAGGGAACTCCTAAAGCAAGCTTCGAAAAATATACAGGGCATATGTTGTTAACACAATTAAGAAACGATAACTGAGCAAATATTTCTTCTTTCTGCAAGGTGTATGCACATGACAGCGAAGTTGCGAAGTCTTAGATTTTGATAGCTTAATATCAACAAAGGCGAAAAGGTTAATTGAAGCATGTCAGGTGGGGCACCAGCCAGGAAGTAGGGGCGCAACCTCCCTTCTAAACGTTGCCTGGAAATTAAAAGCGGCTTAAAATTTATTTGGTTTAATCATAGAAATCAGTAAGGGGAGTAAGATTCCTTTAGCAATATTTCTGCCCGCAATATTTTCAACCCGTATTATTTTTTAATAATAGTGATTGGTTTGGATTGTTTATTCGCATCAACCATAAAATATTTACCTGTAGCAATGGATCTTAAATTCCAGCTATACCGGTTGTTTCCTTTGACAACTCCAAAAGATATTGTTGATACAAACTTACCATCGGTACTGTATAGGTTCAATGTAATGTTTTCATTTTTCGGCGATTGTATATTCAGCTCCAGTATATCAACAACAGGATTTGGAAACACTGTAATTGCTGTTGCAGTAATCTGCGTGTTGATATTAATTGTCGGAGAATAAGTTGCACGGCCATCTTTATCCTGCATCTTCAACCGGTAATAATTGTCTCCATCAATATGTGTTGTGTGCAGGTAGTTGTATTGTAGTGTTGAATTACTGTTGCCAGCAGCAGGTTTTACGGCAATGGCGGAAAAACGCTGACCGTTATCACTCCATTCAATTTCAAAATCTTTAGTATTGATCTCCTGCGCTGTTTTCCATTTCAATAGATTTCCATTGCGTTGTGGTTCTCCTGAAAAATCCAGTAAAGTCAGCGGCAATATTCCCTGCTGACTCAGTTTGTTAATAAAAACATCACTGCCATTTGGTGCTGAGATATTAAACACGCCGGCACCGGGATCAAAGTCGCAGGTGCCACCAAACACGCCGGTACTCAATATTTCATTTGTCGGAGTTATTAGCATGGAAAGGATGGCTGAACCTCCATTGCCTACTGTCCGTGCTGCTGTAAGAAACGTTCCTGCATTGTCGTATTTGACAATACAGCCATCCCCTGATCCGCCATTGAGAAAAAATTCTGCGGGACCAGGATCAAAATCTACGGAACCACTACAACTTCCTCCAACATAAACATTTCCATCTGCATCGGTATCGAGTGAATAAGCTTCATCGATACTGGTAGCTCCCCATCTTTTACCCCATACAAAATCACCCGCTGCTGTAAGCTTCACTAGCATGGCATCAAAATTTCCATTAGATGTTATGTTGAATACAGCAGCTCCGGGATCAATATCCAGCGTACCCTGGAATGGGGTGGCCATAAACACATTGCCAGCGGCATCTGTAGCCAGTGCACCATATGCTGCATCGTTAACCGGTCCACCGATTCTCTTCGCCCAAACGAAATTACCATTCGCATCAAGCTTACTAATAAACATATCCGTATTGGCGTCTGCAGTAAGGTTGAACACACCCGCGCCTGGATCAAAATCACCAACGCCCGAGAAATATCCACATGTAATAACATTGTTGCTATTGTCGATAGTGAGCCCATAACTAAATGATGCTGATCCAAGATTTCTTGCCCAGATAAAATTGCCGTTGCCATCCAGTTTCAATACATATACAGCCTGTCCCCCGGCAGCGGTGAGTGAAAAATCGCCGGGCCCCGGATCAAAATCAACGGTCCCTCCAAACGAACCACCCAACACGATATTGCCACCACCATCGATGGATATTCCAAAGCCATAATCTCCTCCATCGCCACCTATCTTTTGAGCCCAAAGAAAACTTCCGTTGGGATCAAGTTTTAATATATATGATTCGATGTTCGATGTAGATGGAGTGAGAAGAAAGGTGCCCGGGCCGGGATCAAAATCCACCGATGTGCCCGTCGCAAATCTTCCTGTTACGTACACATTGCCGGCTGCATCAGTAACCACAGCACGGGCTTCATCCCAGCTATTCGCCACAATTTGTTTTGCCCAAAGAAAATTTCCGAGAGGATCAAGCTTGGTAATAAATATATCCTCTGCACTAAATGAATTCAATACATAGCTGCCCGGACCGGGATCGAAATCAATATCGGAACGCATAGCACCTGCCACGAGGATATTACCCAATGGATCCTGCGCAATGGATAATCCTTCATCCGCAGCAATAGTTTGCCCGACAAAACTTTTGGCCCATTGAAAAATGATCGTTTGAGCATTTGCAATAGCTGTTACAGCTACAAAGCAGAAAGTGAGTATTGTTTTCATGTGCAATAAATTTTACAGGCATTGTTTTAAAATGATATTTGAAGAATTGCAGAACATATACTGCACAAGGGACAAAACAGTGAATTTTTAAATTTAGGAAAAAGAGGGGCAATCTTGTAATTGCAAAACAAAAAACATGCCCACTCTTCAATTCAATCAGCGAAGCTGAAACCGAAAAATTAAGTTACGAACGATATGCGTATCCGGATCCAATGGTTCAAAAAAAAAATTTACTTAGGCCACTGCCCCATTGCAGGTTCGTGTCAGCGCAACGTCCCTTCGGAGGGTTATACATACAATAAGGTACAAAAACTATATAGAGGGTATCGGCACATCCATTTCATTTAAAAGTAGTCCCCTCAAAATATTAAAGAAGCCTCCTCTCTACATGAAGTTTAAAACCAATTCCGGAATAAGGGTTTTACGGATAGGGAGAGAGGACTGTCTATTATATAGGTAAGTATTTGGTAATTTTATTTGATAATTCTTGGATAGTATTACCTAATTCTGTTATTTGTGTTGAAGTGTATCTAACTTGCGTTTTAGTACTGTCCAATAAAATAATATTTTTTGTTTCTAAAAATAATTGTACTCCCTCTGGAGTAATATCTAATGGGTAATGAGCAAATTCGTTTCTACGGTCACGAATTTTACCTAACAGTGCATGGAAATTTGGTACTTCTTTTTTGAGATTAGGATAATACGCTTCGACTACTTTTTTAAATATATTTCTTTTATTTTCAAAAATAATAATGTTAGAAGGAAGTATAAAGGTCATAAAGTCTTTAAAATCTCTATTTGTTTTACAAAAGTGGTGAGCTAAAAAAGTGTCAATTACAATTTCTAAATGAGCTACGCTATTCATTACCAAACCGCGTAGCATTGCTGTTAATTTACTTGCTTCTGCCGCCGCCGCTTTATATTCAATTTCATTTAAAGCCATTTATGAAAGTAAAACTAATTACAAAAAAACTATTTTTTATTAATCTTACTATTTTTAATAGGAGTAAGCATTCGATAAGAATAAAGTAAAATAATCAATAAAATATTAGGTAGTATAATGGACAAACATTAATTTAGTATTCTAAATCATTTGTTATGGTAAAGAACCTAAAAGACTTAATGAAGAAATTTGAGAATGAAGAAAAGTGCAGGGAGTTTTTAATACAACAAAGATGGGGCGGCAATCCTGAATGTCCTAAGTGTGGTACATTAAAGCCCTATACTATTGAAAACGGTAAGCGTTTTAAATGCAGCAATAACAAATGTTACGCAAAGTTTACCGTAACAGTAGGTACAGTATTTCAGGCAAGCAATATTCCTTTATCTACATGGTTTCCGGCTATGTATTTAATAACTGCACATAAAAAAGGAATTAGCAGCATACAACTTGCAAAAGATTTAGGTGTTACTCAAAAAACTGCATGGTTCATGTTACATAGAATTAGAGAAAGTTTAAAAAGTAAAAACTCATCACTATTAAACAATGTTGTTGAGACAGATGAGGTTTATATTGGCGGCAAGGTAAGTAACATGAGTAAAACTAAAAGAGCAGCATTAAGAACAGAAAACGGTGGAACAATCAACAATAAAATAATGGTTGTGGGAATGTTAGAAAGAGGCGGTGATTTGAAATTGGTTGTATCTGGTAAGGCTGATAATGCAGCTAATATATTACCAATAATGAGAGAAAACATACATGAAGATTCTTTCGTCCTAACTGATAGTTCAGGAAACTATGCAACGTTAGGTAAAGAGTATGCAGGGCATGAAACAGTAAACCATAGCGGCAATGAGTATGTAAGAAATGGTGTAATACACACCAATGGAATAGAAGGTGCATTTGCCTTGCTTAAAAGGTCAATAATCGGTATCTATCACAACATAAGCCCAAAGCATTTAATCAGGTATTGTGATGAAACATCTTACAGGTATAACACAAGACATTTGGTAGATGGGCAAAGGTTTGAAACTTCATTAACCAACATTACAGGAAGGTTAAGTTATAAAGAACTTATCAAAAAAACAGATTTGTCAAGTGATGTATTGATAGCACCGGATTTGCCTGAAATGGTATTTGTTCGTAGAAGAAATGAACGCCCTGTATTACAATTAAAAGATGGGATTGTGATAGCTCAATTCCCTTCAATAAGAGAAGCAGAAAAGGTAACAGGAATTAAGAACCAAAGAATTTCAAGTGTTTTAAAAGGACATCAAAGGTCAACAGGCGGATTTCAATGGAAATATGTTTAACTTAGTAAAATGCCAACAAAAAATAAAACTAAGCCCATAAAAAAGCCAAAGAAACGTGCAAATAAATACGAAGAAAAGCTACAGGTAAACGGTACGTTTGAAGAACTGGCAAAAGAGTTGATTACGTCAAATAATCAAATCAAAAATAAATGAGATTTGAAAAAATAGGTGTAGCTACTTCAGGTACTACCATTAATAATATAAACGAAAAAGAAGTACTAAAAAGTAAACACCTAAACTTTGTTACGTCATGTGAAGGTGTAAAGGTAAAATGGGAGGACGCTAACGAGCAGGATGCAGTAAATTTAATTGTTACATGGGAGGTTGCGATTAAGCATGATAACGGCCTTCAAGTGTGGGATAAAGCCCACCATCAACACTACAGGATATACAATAAAGAAGTACCACCAACAAATAAAGATTTAGATAAGTTAATAGAAGATTCTTATATAGATTTCAGAAAGTACTTAGAAAACGAAAACGCAGAACCTGAAAACATACTTAAGACTTTAACCGCTTTAGAAATTGAAGAAACTCGGCTCCGGTTATTGGCGGCCTGTAATTCTGAAATTCAATCTTAAAGCCACATATCTTTTCTCCATTTTTATAACTCTCTATTGGACGGCTTTTATCTTGCTCAAATACTGTTATTTCAGTATCAATTTTATCACCTTCTAATCTTTGTACTCTATTGTATATAGTATCCCCTTCGGAGACGTTGCCTGGAATTAGAAAAAATACTTATGCGGCTAAAAAATTATTCTTGTTCAGCCTCACAAGACCTTATAAGAAGCTATTAATAGTTTGCACTCAGCCTTAAGAATCTAATTTCACTCTATGACTATAAAGTAAAGCCCACCTAACCGAACGGCAGGTGTAATGATTCTTAAGCCGCTTCGGGGTCGTTATTTCTTTCTATAAGTATCATTGTAAACCTGAACTTTCATCCAGCATTCTGCGGGTATATTAATAGCTTTGAAAGTTAAGAGCGGTGGATAGACCTACATGTTTTTTTTGATCTTTTTCTAATTCCTTTTTTATAATACTTGCTTCTCATTTTTTTAAGCATGGATACAAATTCCCTTCAAAAACTTCAATACCTTATCATTAGTTATTAATAACGATTGTTTCCATAATGCTGTTAATAATATATAAATTTTTGTCAGCAATTTGTAGTATTTTGGTCAACTACTGCAACCTATAACTGTTTTTATTTTATAGTATTTGTTCAACTGCTTAATAAACTAAATTTTTTATGAAAAGATTTCTCGTTGTGTCTATTGTTATGTGTGTATGTGTATCGGTAATAGCGCAGAAAAAAAGTAAAAATAAAGAGATAGCTATTCCTGCTTTCGGCAAAGTGGAAAAGGCTGATCTTGAAATAAAAGAATGTGATTTTGATGATAAGGCTGAGGCGCTTGTATTAGTGGATGAAGGTGTGCTTGATGGATTTAATATCCAACTTAAAAAAAGAATAAGAATAAAAATACTTACCGATAAAGGACTGGATTGGGCTAATGTTCATCTTCCCTATAAAACCGATGGCAATACACAAAACATCTCCAACCTCGAAGCACAAACTTATAACCTTGATGAAAGCGGAAATGTAATAGTAACAAAGGTTGAAAGAAAACTTATCTATGAAAAAAAACTTAATAAAAAATACAGTGAAAAAGTATTCACTTTTCCGGAAGTAAAGGTGGGTTCCATTATTGAATATAAATATAATCACTATGGGGTGGGACTTATTGACTGGTATTTTCAGAAATCAATCCCGGTTAAGTATAGTCGTTTCACAATTGAATTTCCCAGTGGTGTTGAAATTTTGATAAACCCTATTTGTTCAGGGAAGTTTGAAAAAAACGAAGAATCCAATAATACCAGCACCACTAAAACCTATACAATGACCAATGTACGTGGTTTTCGTGATGAGCCTTATATAATAAATGAGGATTTCTACAGAGATCGGCTGGAAACAAAAGTAACGGCTTATAAGATTAATGGCTTCATGCGTGATAGAAATGTGACCTGGATACAGGTAATAAAATACCTTATGGAAGATGAAGATTTTGGTACCCAGCTTAAAAAAAATATTCCACGTACTGCAGAATTAGATGAGAAGCTGAAAAATGTTACTACCCCTTACGGCAAAATGAAAACAATTTATAAGTATGTTCAGGATAATATGCAATGGAACGATTATACCGGCATATGGGCATTAGATGGTGTAAGGGCAGCCTGGAAAGACAAAAAAGGAACAGTAGGAGAAATAAACCTGATATTGTCGAATCTGCTTAGAGATGCAAAATTGGAAGCCCATCCTGTTTTGGTAAGTACTCATGATAATGGGGTTGTTAATACAGTAGATGCCGGAACCTATGATTATCCCGGCTTTAGCCAGTTTAATAAAGTAATGGCATTTGTTGAGATTGACGGGAAAGAATATGTTTTAGACGCCTCGCAAAAAGAAACACCTG
>JBDSAQ010000279.1:0-11834 GCA_039922095.1 Ginsengibacter sp.
AGCCCGGAAGCCAAAGCAGTAAAGATTTTTATTAAAGATTACCATCCACTGAAAGATTCCAGTGATAAGGTATTTGGCGACTTTGAAAAAGAAGCTAAGGAGATAAAAAAAGGACTGCAATATGCAAAATATTATTTTCCCCGATACAAAATACCTTCAAAAATAATAACCTTTATCGGGCCTATGGATGCATTTTTTCAAACTTCATTTGGCACAGTTGGAGATATAATTACCAGGGAAGGATTAGGAATAGGACTTCAGTTGCACCTGGGAAGTAATTTCTCTTATTATAAAACTATTCCGGCACAGGAGACATATCCAGAATATATTTCTAAAACTTTTGCGCCTGAATATATTGCTGTTAACTGTATGAAAAATATTATTGATGATATGTACGATACGAAAACTATTGGTAAATCTTTAATTGAACAAATGGTTGAAAAAGGAAAACGCTTATATCTTCTTGATAAATTTCTGCCTGGCGTACCAGAGTATATAAAACTCAGCTACAAAAAAAATCAATTGGAAAGTTGTTACAAAAACGAAGCAGTGATTTGGGATTTCTTTTTAAGCAATGAACTGCTCAATACCCAGGAACAGAACATCACCAAAAATTATATAGGAGAAAGCCCTAAAACCCAGGAGCTGGGGGAAGATGCCCCGGGCAATCTTGGTTCATTTTCGGGCTGGCAAATTGTAAAAAAGTATATGGCTAAAAACCCACATATCACCCTTGAAAAAATGATGGATACAAATGAAAGAGAAGTTTATACCTCAGCAAAATATAAGCCCTGACCTAAATAAAATTCAAGAGGAGTTGCCGGGTTTAATAAAGAAATGGCCGGTTACATCAATTCATTTTAAAAGGAACTGTCATTTCAAATGCGGGTATGTTTACGAAGAAATTTTTCTTTGCATGAACATTTTCCATTAAATAAGTGCCATGCATTTTACCCATCTCTGTTCTAAGATTACAACCACTTACGTATTGGTATTTTTCACCGGGAGAAATTTGAGGCTGAATACCAATAACACCTTCGCCTTCTACTTCACGATGTGTGCAATCACTGTCAAAAATGAACCAATGACGCCTAAGCAACTGAACAGTAAAAGGATTATTATTTTCTATCGTTATCCTGTATGCGAACATGTATTCATTAGTCTCCGGATTGCTGTAATCAGGCTGATAAAATGTTTCAACACTAATTGTTACGCCTTCTGAAATTTTAGAAACCATGAGCATTAGTATGTGGTATAAAATTAAAATAAAAACGCCGAAAGGTTGAAAATGTTTTGTGCAAACTCTATTATATTTTATGAATTATCAAAAAGCAATCCATTCCTGTTTTAAATTTTTTTAACTTGTTTATAACCACCCTTATACAGTCTTTGAAATATCTTTTCTCTATTATCTCCCTGGATGATAATGACACCGTCTTTAACAGATCCGCCCGTTCCGCAGAAGGACTTTAATTCCTTAGCCAGTTGTTCTATATCTTCATCCTTACCTGCGAATCCTGAAATTAATGTTACTATTTTACCAGCTCTGTGTTTTTTATCAATTGATATTTTTAAAAGCTGATCTGATGCGGGAAGGGTTATAGTATCCCTTTTATGTTCCTGTTTTATAAAAAAAGGATCAGTTGAATAAACCAGCGGAGAAGACGATGATGATTTTTTTTTATTCATAGTATAATTAAACAAGCCGGGCTTTCAAACTAAGGTCGAGGCTGGTAGCATGGTGAATAATTGCTCCACAGGAGATATAATCAACACCTGTTGCTGCATATGATTCAATATTTTGTAAAGTAATTCCTCCGCTCGCCTCTGTTTCGTATTTGCCATTGATAATTTTCATCGCTTCTGTAATTTGCTCAACAGAAAAATTATCAAGCATAATGCGATCTATGTTACCAGTTTTCATAACCGTTTTAACATCCTCAATATTTCTTGTTTCAACCTCAATTCTTAATCCTTTTTTTTTAGTGTTTACATAATCACTTGCTTTTATAATTGCGTTTTCAATTCCGCCACAATAATCAATGTGATTATCCTTAAGCATTATCATGTCATATAACCCAAACCGGTGATTTGTGCCTCCGCCAATGCGTACAGCTTCTTTTTCAAGCACACGGAAATTTGGGGTGGTCTTCCTTGTATCTAAAACTTTAGCATGATAGCTTTTTATCTTTTCTACATATTCTCTTGTTAAGGTGGCGATACCGCTCATGCGCTGCATAATATTTAATACTAATCTTTCGCAACCAAGAATGGTATTCACATTGCCTTTCACATCAAAAACTATATCTCCGTAAATTATTGTGTCTCCATCTTTTTTATAAGAAGTAAAGAGAATGTCAGGCTGTGTGGTTGTAAAGATTTTTTTTGCAATTTCGATTCCAGCTAAAATTCCGTTTTCCTTTACTTTCAAAATGGCTGTACCTTTTGCATCTGGTGCAATACAACATAAGCTTGAATGATCGCCTTCACCTATATCTTCCAATAAAGCATTTTTAATAAGCAGATCTAATTGCTGAGTATAATTCATTAAACGAATTTAAGCATGAATCTTTTATAGACTTATATTCCTTATGCATAAAAAAACCCGGAAACAAACCGGGTTATTTTTTCAAAGAATAATTGTAATATGAAGGGTTATTTTGCAAATCTCAGTTCCTGCAGTACTTGTTTGTCTGCTTTCTGCTTAATATATATTGTAGTTCTATAGGTGCCTTTCTTAGTTTCTAAATTACCAATTAAATATTGTGCTCCGGCATTATCTCCCGTATGGATCACCTGAAAATTAATGACGCTATTAGTATTAAAAAAGTCTTTTAGAACAAGTTCAGCCTGGCTTTTACTATATGAATTTGTTTTGTCTGCAAGGGTAATGTCAATAGTATTGTCAAAATATTTAGATAGCTGGGAAGCATTGCCGGTTTTCAGGCTATTAACAACTTCAGTAATTGAAGTAAAACTGAAGGAACTTAAAATGAAAAGGAGTACTAAATATGAAAAAAAAGTTTTCATATACTACATTTTGCTAAAAACGTGCCAAGTTAAAATCATATGAATTATGCAGTATATGAAATTACAATACGAATAATTTTCTTGAATACAATAATTAGCTTTGATGGATGGAAAATAAAAAAGTTATTTTAATTATTATGGATGGCTGGGGATTAGGCAAGATAAAGTCAAGTGATGCAATACAGCACGCAGCCGTTCCCTTCGTGACGTCTTTATATAAAAAATACCCAAATACTACCTTGATAACATGTGGTGAAGATGTAGGCTTGCCTGCCGGGCAAATGGGTAATAGCGAAGTAGGTCATTTAAATTTAGGAGCCGGAAGAATAGTTTACCAGGAACTACAGCGAATAAATGTTGCTATAAAATCCGGAGAATTCGAACACAATGAAACACTTCTTAATGCCCTGCGATATGCAAAGCAAAATAATAAAACATTACATTTAATTGGCCTTTTAAGCGATGGAGGGGTGCATTCACATATTGATCATTTAAAAAAAATCACCAGTATTTGTAAAAACGAGGACATTCAAAATGTGTTTGTACACGCATTTACCGATGGCAGAGATACTGATCCTAAAAGTGGTATACATTTTTTAGCGGAATTAATAGACCATTTGAAAATAACAACAGGAGAAATTGCCACCGTAACAGGCCGTTATTATGCAATGGACAGAGATAAACGTTGGGAAAGAATAAAGATAGCGTATGATGCATTAGTAAACAGAATTGGGGAAGAAGCTGATAATGTTTTAGAGGCAATTCGAAGATCTTATGAAAAGAGCGTGACGGATGAGTTTATCATGCCGGTTATAAATAAATCTGCAAAAAATTCATCAATAAAAAGCGGGGATGCTGTTATAGCTTTTAATTTTCGAACTGACAGGTGCCGGGAAATTACTGAAGTACTTACCCAAATTGACTTACCCTCTTTTGATATGCATACAATTCCATTGCACTTTACAACCATGACTCAATATGATCATACATTCAAAAATGTTTTTGTTATTTATAAAAAAGATGATTTAAAAAATTCCCTTGGTGAAATTTTATCGGCCCGCCAAAAAAAACAAATCCGGATAGCTGAAACTGAAAAATATCCGCATGTTACTTTCTTTTTTAGCGGTGGCCGTGAAGTACCCTATGAAGGTGAAAAAAGAATTATGATACCCTCTCCAAAGGTTGCCACATATGATCTGAAGCCTGAAATGAGCGCTATAGAATTAACAGAGGCTTTACTTCCGGAAATTAAAAATAAAACGGCTGATTTTATCTGCCTTAATTATGCAAACGCAGATATGGTAGGCCATACAGGGGTTTGGGAGGCAGTAATTAACGCAGTAGAAACTGTTGACAAATGTGTTGAAAGGGTAGTGAATGCAGCACTGGAAAATGGCTATACCATTTTTTTAACTGCAGACCATGGAAATGCAGACTATATGATAAACGAAGATGGCACACCAAATACAGCACACACTTTAAACCTTGTTCCCCTATTTATTATTGATAAAGATTGGAATGGAATTATTAAGCCAGGCAAACTAGCAGATATTGCACCCACTATTCTAACTATTATGAACCTGGAGATACCTAAAGAGATGACAGGAAATATCCTGGTATCGTAATTACGTACTTAACAGTCCTTTTTTCCATTTATGTACGGATAATATAAAATTGGAACAACTCAATTTGATAGCTACTCAAATTCACTACTCATACATGATCATTCATAATTCTGCTATGCTTCTTAAAAATTTTGAATAACTAATTGGAAAATATTTACCTCCAAACATTAAATTTTCAGCCTGTCAGAAACTCCCGTAAACTTGTTAAATCAAGATGTAGAAGGCTTAATTTGATTTAATACGCAGCAATTTTTTATACTAATTTGTCATATCTTAGTAGGGCAAAAAAAGTTACTTTCATGACAGAAGAGGTAATGCTTCACGGCTGTCTAAATAATATAGCTTCCGCACAGGAAGCACTATATGGCCGTTTTAGCCCTAGAATGCTCGGAGTATGTTATAGATTTGCCCGTAACAGGGAAGATGCAGAAGATATGCTGCAGGAAGGATTTATTAAGGTTTTTTCACAAATTCACCAGTTTAGAAACCAGGGTGCTTTGGAAGGTTGGATACGAAGAATTGTAGTGCATACCTGTATTAATGTTTTAAAAAAGAATAAAAAATTTGCAGACAGTGTAGACCTTATTCATGCAAACAGCATACATCTTAATGAAAATAATATCCACTCTATTTTGCAGGCAAAGCAAGTGGTAGAATCAATAAGATTGTTGCCGATGGGGTATAGAACAGTTTTGAATTTGTATGCTATAGAGGGATTTTCACATAAGGAAATTGCGGCTATATTAGATATTGAGGAAAGTACAAGCCGTTCTCAATATACCAGGGCCAAAGCGATGTTAGAAGATATTTTGATAAAAAAGAAGATAATAAATAAGCCAAGAGAGCATATGGGTTTAACCGGCCTTACAAAGTGATGCTGCTATTTGAAAAAAAATAATTACCAACTAAACTGAAATTAACCGAGATGGAGAAGAAATTTTATACTAACGATTTTGAACACCTGCTCAAGGAGAACGCTGATCAGTTTAAAATGTTCCCTTCAAAAAAAGTATGGCATGGCATATATAATGACATACATCCGGGAACAAGATGGCCTTCCATTGCAATGAGTTTACTTTTTGTGTTTACTTTGGTTTTAATAGGCCATTTAAATACTCAGCAAGGCCAGCATAGTTACCTGCCAAATGTTCCAAAAAATGTTGAGTCAAAAAAACCTCTGGATAAAAACGGAAATAAAGAAACAACTGCGAAATCAGTAAACTCGTCTATTGAAAAAGATGCTACCCTTAATGCAATAGCTATACCATCTCATAGCCTTCTGATTAAAGAGCAATTAAAAGGCAGATCAAATCAAGTAAGCATAAGAGAAAATTTTGTAGAGGCTTCAAATGATATTATATATTCTTCGAAGGAGAAAAATCCTGATGGCAGGGCTTTATCAAATTCTGAAAGAAACAATGAAGATTTAATAGTAAATAGGAGTAGCGCTGATTTGCAAAATATAAATACTTTGATCTTTGATGAATTAAATATAACTGCCATAGAATATACAACGGGATTAACTACTGACAATATATCCCCTTCAACAATATTTTCTAAACCGGCTGATTACAATTATGAATCTATAGCAAATAATATTACTGATATAAGTAATCCAGGTCTTAAAGAAAATAAGATTAATGTTCCAACACGTACTAAAATTCATAAAAATCCTAAGATAACCTGGGGATATTATTTGGCCCCTTCATTTAGTTACAGAACCTATTCAAATAAGGGCAATGATGCAGATCAAATTTATCTGGGCTATATAAACAATTCAAACAGTGCAGGTGTAAACAGACCTGTTACACATCGCCCTACTGCAGGACTTGAGGTGGGTACTGCTATGAAGTATTCGCTGACAAAAAAATTAAAATTTACAGCAGGATTTCAGGCAAATTATTCTTCATATACAATACAGGCAAACAATATACACCCCATTATAGCAACATTAATTTTGCATGATGAAAAAACAGCAATGCCGTATGCCATTTCAGCTATATCATATTTTGGAAATGGCCCAGGAACAATTCCGGTGAATTTGTACAATTACAGTGTACAACTTTCAGTCCCTGTCGGGTTTGAATATCAGTTGGCAGGTAACGATCGTATTCAATTTTCTGCCGCCGCAAGCTTTCAACCCTCATTGGTTTTAGCTAACCAGGCATACATCCTTTCAACAGATAAAAGAAATTATTTAACCCAATCTACTCTTTCACGCCATTGGAATATGAGTACGAATGTTGGCACCTATATTTCCTTTGCTTCAAATAAATTTAAGTGGCAGATAGGTCCGCAGGTTCACTATCAACTCTTATCTGCATATGCAAACAAATACTCGGTAAGAGAGCATTTTATAGATTACGGTATAAGAGTGGGTGTTAGTAAATTAATAAGGTAACCATTTCACTTTTTCTTTTGCCTGAGATTCGTTAACCCTTGCTTTCATAGTGCACACAATAACGGCTTTGGAACTCGTTAAATGCTAAAATTTATTTTTATTCTATCAACTGCAGCAATTATTACAGCAGGATGCCAACAAAGAAAATCAACTCAGCCACAATCTCATAGAGCTATCAATAAAAATTTTTTCCCGGTCACCCAATATCTTCTCGGCCAATTAAATGAGTTAGATAGTTTGCCCATTACGCCTTTAAAAATTACTAACATAAATGGTCGGATAGATTCAATATGGATGACCAAAAAAGATATAAGGCCATTTGCGCTTCCCTTCATTAACCCAGTAATTGACTCTTCTCTTTTGCATAATTTTTTTTCTGAAACATCTTTCTTAGATCAAACCCTCAATGCCTTTACATTTTCATATGATCCGGTTAAACAACTACCGGATTCAATGGAAGTAAAGAGATGGGACATTTATGTTGATCCTGGTAATAATGAAGTAAAACGTATTTATATTGTAAAACAATTAAATAATGATATATCACCTCAAACAATACAACTTACCTGGAAGTCTGGATTTTACTGCCAGATTACAACCATTACAGAAAAAAAAGGTGCATCTCCGGAAATTAAAGAAGAAAAACTGATCTGGAATTTTAGCGATTGAGTCCATCAATCTTTTTAAGCCTTACTTACTGATGACTACTGAGATTTTTCAAACTATTCAACATACACTCCCCGATCAGCCGGGGATCTATAAATATTTTAATGAGAAAAATGAAATGCTTTATGTAGGAAAAGCAAAGCACATAAGAAAAAGAGTAAGCTCTTATTTTTCCAAAACATTTACCGGCTATAAAACATTTGAGTTGGTAAAGAGAATATACCGGATTGAATTTACCATTGTTAATTCCGAGCAGGATGCATTTTTATTGGAAAATGCACTGATAAAACAATTTCAGCCAAGATTTAATATTAACCTTAAAGATGATAAATCATATCCCTACATAGTAATAAAGAATGAGCCTTTCCCCAGAGTGTTCTTAACACGAAGTAAAATAAATGATGGCTCGCAATACCTGGGGCCGTTCACTTCAGTTGGAAAAGTAAGAGAGTTACTCGGTTTCATTAAACAGAATATTCAGTTACGTACCTGCAAGCTTAATTTAACTGAAGCCAATATTAAAAAAGGGAAGTTTAAAGTGTGTCTTGAGTATCATTTGGGCAATTGTAAAGGGCCATGTGAAAGCTTGCAAACGCAACAGAATTATGGCGAAGGATTGCATCACCTGAAAAATCTTATGAAAGGAAATCTTTATCCCGTAATTCAACATTTTAAACAGGAAATGCAGCATTATGCGTCAGAATTAAATTTTGAAAAAGCAGAAACAATAAGGAAGAAATTGGAGCATTTGCAAAATTATAAAGCAAAATCGCAGGTGGTTAATGAACACATAAATAATGTGGATGTTTTTTCTATTTTAAAAGATGGTGATATTGCTTATGTAAATTACCTGGTTGTAAATAATGGTACAATAGTGCAAACAAAAACCATAGTGCTTGAGCAAAGGCTTGATGAAACTGTGGAAGAAGTTTTGCTCTTTGCCATTGCACAATTACGCGATACTTTTAATAGTGAAGCAAAAGAAATTATTGTTCCATTAAATATTATTTTTCCTGAACAGAATGTATTAGTGACCGTTCCAAAATCCGGCGACAAAAAAAAGTTATTAGAGCTTTCAGAAAAAAACGTAAACTATTTCAGGCAGGAATTAAAAGAAAAAAAGATGCTCCTTCTGGATGAAAAAACGGATACTGAAAAACATAATGTTCTGGTTACTCTGCAGCAACAACTTCATTTACCGCAAGTCCCCATACACATTGAATGCTTTGATAATTCTAACTTCCAGGGTAGCTATCCTGTTTCTGCAATGGTTTGCTTTAAAAACGGCGTACCCGATAAAACCAATTATCGCAGGTTTAATGTAAAAACGGTTACAGGCATAAATGATTTTGCCACTATGAAAGAGGTTGTTTTAAGAAGATATAAACGGGTGCTGAATGAAAACCAGTCATTTCCACAACTTATAATAATTGATGGTGGCAAAGGACAACTTAGTGCTGCAGTAGAAAGTATAAAAGAGTTAGAGATTGAAGGTAGAACCACCCTTATCGGACTTGCTAAAAGCGAAGAAGAAATATTTTATCCGGGTGATCAGGAATCCATAAAACTCCCATGGGATAGTGATAGTCTTAAATTGATAAGACGAATAAGAGATGAAGTGCATAGGTTTGGCATTACTTTTCATCGCAACCAGCGCAGCAGGGGAACATTTGTAAATGAATTAGAATTAATAAAAGGTATTGGAAAATCCACTGCTGAGAGTTTATTGAAAAAATATAAATCTGTAAAAAATATTAAAGAACTTTCTTTGGACGATCTGAGCAGTTATGTTGGAAAATCAAAAGCCAGGATAATATTTGAATATCTGAATAAACAGAATTAAGTTAAATAAGGTCACCTTAAATTACATAATTCACACTGGGTTGATTTTGTAAAAAATTTCGCTGCAAAACTGGCAGACAAATTTTTTTAGATGTCCCCAAAACATAATATTTGAACATCTGACAATATACTGTTTATGGCCTTTTAAAACACGGCTCCCTGGGAACTTTATCAACCATTCCATTTGATTAGTGGAGCTGGAAAGTCCTCTACCGCAGCGGCATAGTGATAAGGGCTGTAAGCAGCGGCTAAATGTAAAAGATGGTATAACCTTACAAATTTCAAATCATACCTGCTGGTTATTTCTCAAATTCTCTACCTTCTCCAAAATATTATTAATATATCTTTTTTTATAGTAATAATCTTTAATGTACAATAACTGCTCATTAGTTGTTCTTTCTTCATTATAGTTTTCAATAATGTTTTGTATTGACTGGTATAACTGCGTTTCAATTTGGCTAACCTTTGTAGCTGCTTCTTCAATCGATAAAATATCGGGATGCCCAGACAAAATTTCAATTAAATCCCTCATCTCCACTAAAAAATCTGCATGCAGTGCATAGTTTTCATTTTCTTCAAGCAGTCCTTTTATCATTAACACATACCTAATAGTATCATCTGCATTCTGGAATATTTCAAATCCGGTCTGTATCAGGGAGAGCATTTCAAACATCTCCTCCTGAAGCTGTTTACTGCTTTTAGAGGAAACCCCGTTATTGTATTTTTTTTGGAGCTCAAGATATTTTTGATATAATTCATTGCGATCTATTTGCAGGCTAACCGGCATTTCAAATAATTCAAAGTAATTCATGCATCAAATGTAGAACGATGAATATAGAATGTAAAATGTAAATTGCCATCATCAAAATAATTATAAGAATGCTGATGATAGGGTTAATAAGGGAAGATAAAATTCCTACGGATAACCGGGTGGCTTTAATCCCATCTCAATGTAAATGGATTAATAATAATTATACCAGTGTGAAAATAATTGTTCAGCATAGCGATCATCGTTGTTTTTCTGATAAAGAATATTTGCATGCTGGCATAGAAGTAATGGAGGACTTAAGTGAATGTGATATTTTAATGGGCATTAAGGAAGTGCCTGTTGAAATGCTTATCCCTGGTAAAACTTATTTTATTTTTTCGCATACAAAAAAATTACAGCCACACAACAGGCCATTACTGCGGGCCATTATAAAGAATAAAATCACCTTAATTGACTATGAATGCCTTGAACATGAAGACGGAACAAGAATTTTAGGGTTTGGTTTTTTTGCAGGTATTGTTGGTGCACACAATGGTATTATGGCTTATGGTAAAAGAACAGGCAATTTTAAACTAAACAGAATTAATTCACAGAAAACACTAAGGCATTTAATACATACCTATTTTGGATTAAAATTACCTGATGTAAAAATCGCCGTTACGGGAAACGGAAGAGTAGCACATGGTGTTTTGGAGATTATGAACCTTTTAGGAATACGTGAGGTAGAACCTGATCAATTTATAGATACAAAGTATTCATACCCGGTTTTTGTTCACTTAAAGGGTGCTGATCTGTATGCTCACAAGGTAAATGGAACGTATAACAGGATTGATTTTCATAATAATCCCCTGAATTATAGATCCCTTTTTCCAGCATATCTTTCCCAGACTGATATTTTAATGAATGGTGTGTATTGGGAAAAAAATATTGTGAGGTTGTTTGAAACTGGAGACCTGCAAAAAAAAGATTTTAAGATAGTAACCATAGCAGATATTTCAGATGATAGAAATGGTTCGGTACCCTGCAATATCGGGGAAACAACTATTGATAACCCCGTCTATGGAGTTGATAAAACCATGCTAACTGTTACTGCACCTTATCTTCCGAATTCTGTTGATATAATAGCTGTAGGAAATTTACCCAATGAATTACCAAGGGATGCATCCCGATATTTTGGTGAGCAGTTAATCAAATATGTTTTGGATGACTTAATAATGCCGGGCTCAGATGTGATCCGCAATGCTACAATTGCAGAGAACGGTAAATTAACTCACCTGTTCGAATATATGAGAGAATATGCAGAGGGATTGTAAGGGTTGATAATATTTATAATTGAGATAATAGACATTCATTAAATCTTCAGAATAAATTACGTTATTTAGTCAACCCTCAAAAAGTCATTTTTAATTTTGGGCAATAAATTTCCAATAAGCATTTATAAAAATATTTATAAATAAGTAACCAACGTCTGATTGCCTCTGTACGCCAGAGGTTGATTCGT
>JBDSAQ010000280.1:0-12952 GCA_039922095.1 Ginsengibacter sp.
GCAGTTTGCTTTGGAATGGAAATAACTTTTGATAATGTTGCTGCATTGCATTTTGTAGATTCCTTTAAACTCTCACAATCCACGGCGGGCCTGTGGGCAGGAGTGTTTGGCTTCATGAATATTTTTGCCCGTGCACTCGGCGGTTTTGTGGCTGACAAAGTTGGGAACAAGTATGGTATGCGTGGAAAGGGATGGTTACTTGCCGGCGTGTTATTACTGGAAGGCGCTGGCCTCATAATGTTTGCCCAGGCGGGAGGCCTCGCTTTTGCGATAGTAAGCATGTTGTCTTTTGCGCTTTTTCTTAAAATGGCCAATGGTACTACCTATGCCATTGTTCCTTTTATTGATGAAAAAAATGTAGGCCTTGTAAGTGGTATCGTTGGCGCCGGCGGAAATGTTGGCGGCATGTTGTTTGGGTTTTTATTCAGAAGTGAAACTATTACATACATACAGGCATTCGGCTATATCGGTGCAATAGTTATGGCGGTTTCCGTTATTATTTTTATAACAAGATTTCAGAAAGCAAAGGTTATGGAGGCTATAGAAACGGAAACAGGTATGGTAGCAGCATGATGAGTTAGGTGTCAAGTTAATTATAATGTGATCAGGTTAAAAGTGAAGGCATGAAAACATCCGGTAGTTTAAGTATTGAAATCTTTCTTATTGCCACGGCTTTTAAGCCGTGGATATTATGAATGAAGAAAAGGCTTTAGCCCAACAAACTGTTTAGGGCTAAAGCCGATAAGAAAAGAGCTTTGGGATCCACTACCTGAAGGTAGTGGCAATAATAATAGGGGCTTCACTCACGATGACGAAGTGTGAAATGATGTAAGTGTTTATGATAACAGCTGGCGCCTTTAATCTGATGAATAATGAACCGAACGTACAAGTGAGTGACCAACAGGCGATGACCAAAGAACCAAAGCTGGTCAAAAAAAGATAGTGAATAAAACGAGATGAACAACCAATCAGAATCATATAAAACAACCTGTTGCTATTGTGGCGTTGGCTGTGGCATTGTTGTACAAAAAGACAGGGATGGCAAGCTTCATGTGGAAGGAGATAAAGATCACCCGGTGAACAAAGGCATGCTTTGCAGCAAGGGAATGAATTTGCATTATACGGTAATGGACACAAGTGACAGGTTGTTGTATCCTGAGATGCGCTATAACAAAATGATGCAGAGGCAAAGGGTTTCCTGGGATGTTGCGATGGAAAGAACGGCTGCGGTTTTTAAAACCTTAATTGACAAATATGGACCCGGGAGTGTAGCGTTTTATGCATCAGGACAATGCTTAACTGAAGAATATTATGTGTTGAATAAATTGATGAAAGGCTTTATTGGCAGTAACAATATTGATACAAATTCCCGGTTATGCATGAGCAGTTCTGTGGCTGCATATAAGATGAGTTTGGGTGAAGATTGTGTGCCTGTTTCTTATGATGATGCTGAATTGTCTGATTGCATTTTTGTTGCCGGCGCAAATCCTGCATGGTGCCATCCAATTATATGGAGAAGAATTGAAGCAGCAAGAAATAAGAACCCCGACCTGAAAATTATTGTAAGTGATCCACGGCGTACCCAAACATGTGCATACGCAGATGTTCATCTGCAATTAAAGCCGGGGACTGATGTGGTACTGCATAACGCCATTGGAAGGCTATTGATTGAGAATGGTGATGTAGACACTGGGTTTGTAAAAAATCATACAGAAGGTTTTAAAGATTATCAAAATAAAGTGATGCAAAGAAGTGTTGCAGAAGCCGCAGCGATCTGTGATATTCCTGAAAGTGATATTCGTAAAGCTGCTGCATACATAGGTAATGCAAAAGGTTTTATTACTATGTGGACGATGGGATTGAACCAAAGTGTAATAGGAGTAAATAAAAATCTGAGCCTCATCAATCTTAATTTAATTACCGGCCATATCGGCAAGCCTGGCAGTGGCCCCTTCTCGTTAACCGGCCAACCGAATGCAATGGGTGGAAGAGAAGTTGGCGGAATGGCAAACCTATTATCTGCTCACCGCAGTTTAAATAATGCAGAAGACAGAAAACATGTACAGCAATTCTGGAACAGTAAACCTATTTCACCCGAGCCAGGTTATACCGCAACAGAAATATTTGACGCATTGCATGATGGAAGATTGAAAGCCATCTGGATAATCGGAACAAATCCTTTGGTAAGCCTGCCCGATGTTCGTAAGGCAGAAGAAGCTCTAAAGAAAGCAAAGTTTGTGGTAGTGCAGGATGTAAGCAACAGGTCTGAATCATTAACGTATGCTGATGTTATTTTACCTGCTGCTGCATGGGCAGAGAAAGAAGGCACAATGACTAATGCTGAAAGAAGAATTGCACTATTAAATAAGGTTGTTGATGCCCCGGGAGAAGCATTGCCTGATGCTGAAATCGCCTGCAGATTTGCAAAGAAGATGGGTTATGAAGGATTTGATTATAAAAATGCAGCAGAGATATATGAAGAACATTGCCGCTTAACCGCGGGAACAAACATTGATATCAGTGGATTAAGCCATGAGATACTTAAAGAAAAAAGAAGCGTACAATGGCCATACACGAAGGATGAGAAAGGATTTGGTAGCGCCCGGTTATATACCGATAAAAAGTTTCATACCCCTTCTCAAAAAGCGATCATTCATGCGTGTGATGATTTGAACAGATCGGAACAAACAAGTGATGATCTTCCGTTAATACTCACTACAGGGCGTATTCGGGATCAATGGCACACGATGACGAAGACAGGGAAAGTAAGTAAACTTAAACAACACGTGGCCAATTCTTTTCTTGAGATACATCCTGCTGATGCAGCTAAAAGAAATATTAATGAGAATGATCTTGTAGAAATTTTTAATGAAAGAGGTACGGTAAGAGTTAAAGCAAAGCTTTCAGAAGATATTAAAAAAGGCGTGGTGTTCTTACCAATGCATTGGGGTAAAATACTGAACAACGATTTGAACCGTGCAAATAATCTCACTAATAATTTAATTGATCCTGTTTCAAAAGAACCTGACTTTAAGTTCTCTGCGGTGCAGGTAATGCGGTACAAAAAAGTAAAGCAAAAAATTATTGTTATTGGCGCCGGCGCCGGTGCGTATGGATTTGTAAAAAGTTACAGGGCATTAAATTCGACAGATGAGATAGAGATATTCAGTAAAGAGAATTTTTCTTTTTACAATCGTGTAATGCTGCCCGATTATATTACCGGCGTGCAGCAATGGAAGCAGTTGATAAAAATGAAGGATGAGGAAGAAGATGACTACAGAATTACTATGCATCGTGGGGTGAGTATTGAGCACATTGACAGGACAAATAAAAAAGTTACAGACAGTAAGGGCATTGTTCATCATTATGATATATTAATTATGGCAACCGGCAGCCGTGCAGCTACGTTAAGAGATGTGCCTGATATGAAGGGCATCTTTACAATGCGCAGCAGGGTTGATGCTGATAATTTCAAGTATCATGTTGATCCTGAAAAAGCCCGCCCGGATGACCCGGTCGGACGGGGAAAAGTGATTATTCTTGGTGGCGGACTGCTTGGTATTGAACTGGCGGCGAGTTTGCGGGAGGTAAATATTGAAGTAACGATTGTGCAGCGCATTTCACGGCTAATGGACAGGCAGCTTGATCTACTGGGCAGCCAGTTATTGCATGAAGAGCTAACAGGTAAGGGTGTTGATATTTTTTATGATGACGAAATAGACCGTTTCGTTGGCAAGAAAAAAATAGAAGGCGTGCGTTTAAAAAGTGGCCGTGAAATAAATTGCCAGGCCATCGTAATCGCTATTGGCACCACGCCAAACATAGAACTGGCAAAGGCCTGTGGTGTTGATTGCAACCGCGGCGTGATAGTAAATGAAT
Source organism: Ginsengibacter sp. (assembly GCA_039922095.1). Lineage (GTDB taxonomy): Bacteria > Bacteroidota > Bacteroidia > Chitinophagales > Chitinophagaceae > Ginsengibacter. Next base: position 3,880 of record JBDSAQ010000280.1, read on the forward strand.
ACCTGCAAACAAATGATCCTTCTGTTTATGCAATTGGTGAAATTGCAGAATTCAAAGGCTTCTTATATGGCATTACTGCGGCGGCAGAACAGCAGGCAGATATTGTTGCAAAACATTTAAGTGGTGATATTGCTCATTACTATGATGGTTCTCTGCTTATGAATATTTTAAAAATGCACGGCACAGAATTGTGTTCACTGGGGCTGGCCGAAGCACCAAATGACGATCCGTCTTATGAAGAGATTGTATTTATTGATAAAGCCAGGCGGTATTATAAAAAGTGCATTGTTCAAAATGACAAGCTCGTTGGTGCCATACTAATAGGTGATAAAACCGAGTTCCAGGAATTCAAAGATCTTATAGAAAGTAAAATGGAACTATCAGAAAAGAGGTTGGAGTTGTTGCGATCAGGAAAGAAGGCAGAACCTGTAATTGGTAAACTCATCTGCTCATGTGGTGGAGTAGGAAAGGGTAACATTATAAATAAGATCAATGAGGGTTGCACAGAATTAAAATCATTATGCCAGGCATCAGGGGCAGGCATGGGATGCGGCAGTTGCAGAACTGAGGTTCAGGAAATATTGGAGGAGCTTTTGCCCCCGTCCCCTAAAGGGGGGATATCTGCTTCACCTTGTAAAGAGGAGATGGAAGTTGGGAATGAAGACAGTGTGTTTGAGTCGATAAGAGCCTGACGTAGGGGTTGATTATATTTTTTTATAATAAAATTTTATTCCCCTTTAGGGGATAGGGGCAACATGCAAACACAATCTATCACTATCAATTTTACAGGTGGCATCATTTCACCAGGGTTTTTAAAAGATATCCTTGAAATAGCTGGTGCAGCAAGGGTTTTAAATGTGCGTTTTGGTTTAAGGCAGCAAATGATAATGAACGTACCTGTAAAATATTTTGCTTCATTTAGTGTTGCTTGTGCGGAAAGGGGAATCGAATTTTATAAAACACGGGAGGCATTTCCAAACATTGTAAGTTCCTATCCTGCGGCAGGAATATTCGGCAATGAAAACTGGTTGAGGGAAGGTGTGTATAAAGATATTTTCAACACATTTGATTTTACGCCTCAACTAAAAATAAATATTTGCGACAGCAATCAAAGCTTCATTCCTTTCTTTACAGGCAATATTAATTGGATCTCGTCTTCTTCGCAACATTTCTGGCATTTGTATATCCGGTTTCCAAAAACCCAAAAGATATTCCGTTGGAGTGAACTGGTATATACTAATGATATAGCAACACTCAGCAGGAATATAGAAACATTAATTTTCTATAAGCGTGAAAAATTTTACAGAAATGAAAATGCTGATGGAAATGTTTTATTTGAAGAGATAAAATTAAAAAACCTTTATACAGGTAAGGCAAGTGCAAACAACATTGAATTGCCAAAATTTTCGTTGTCATATTATGAAGGCTTCAACAAGCATGATAACAATTATTGGTTAGGCGTTTACAGGAGAAACGAATTGTTTCCTGTTCCTTTTTTAATTGATGTTTGTGATGTGTGTATGCAAACAAGAATTGGCCAGTTATATACCACCCCATGGAAAAGTATTATAATAAAAGGTATCGACAGTGAACACAGAAGTATGTGGGATTATGTTTTAGGCAAGTATCGCATCAATGTTCGTCATGCTGCAAATGAGTTGAACTGGCAGGTGGAAGATGAACATGAAGATAGCCTTCAACTAAAGCGACTCATCATTCGTTATTTTGATAAAGAAGACGTACGTACTTATGGGTTATGTTTTGCCGTACAAATAAAACCTGCGTCAGGTATGTTTGGTTCTGTAATTATTCGTAAGCAACAAAATAAAAACAGGAACCGGTTAAGGTCATTGGAAAGATTTGATATTTTATATTCACCTGATTTTAATCCAAATTCATCTGAGCTGGTTATGTTCAGGGAGAGTGTTGAGAAAGATCACATCGGCACTTATATCGTTTCGCTTTGTAAAATATTTTACGAAAAAGCAGGCAGCACTGATTTTCTGGAAAAGCATGCCGCAGATAAAACTGTACAGCAAACAATACAGCCCGCCGCTACAAAATTCATTCATCAATGCAGTCACTGTTTTACTGTATATGATGAGGAGTTTGGCGATGATGAAAATAATATTAAAGCAGGAACTTCATTTGAGAAATTGCCTTCATCTTATCAATGCCCTTTATGTGAATCAGGAAAAGAAGATTTTGTAGAAGTGGAAGAAGCTGTGAACTAATTTTTACCTCAGCAAATATCATCCCTTCCATCCTTCTCAGCAAGTTCTGAAAATTTATCACTTCTATCTTCTTCAGGTCCGTCTTTACATGGAAAATCTTTTTCAATAATAATATCAAGTACCTCGTTATTATTTAGCGGCATAGATTTATAAACACCCACCTCATCTGTATTTATAAAAGTATTTGCTATATTAAGAGGAATATGAATAGCAACTTTGTTATTTGAAAATTCTGCATACAGATCATCCGTTTCGTCAATGAGTAACTGATAAGTAAGGGTTGCATCTTTAAATGTAATGATCTCCTGCACAAAGCCATCCTGCTTTAATTGCTCCAACTCAGTTTTGCGAATACGATAACGAACAGAATTTTTTTCAAAGCGTAATTTCATTTTTCAATATACAATAATATTTAGTGAAATTGTGCCGCCCAATAACTGTTTTTATAGCAGTCAACTAATAAGTCATGCCTTACTTAGAAATTTTATTCTTCTTTTTTATAATTGCTTTTATATATGCATCTGTGGGCTTTGGCGGAGGCTCAAGCTATCTTGCTATTCTTGCATTGTATGCATTGCCTTTTAAAGAAATGAGGCTAATAGCCTTGATCTGTAATATCATCGTTGTAACAGGCGGCACAATTATTTTTATTAGGAATAAACAGGTGGACTGGAAGAAAATTCTCCCACTTGCATTGATAAGTGTGCCTATGGCTTTTTGGGGAGCTACGTTAAAATTAAAGCAGGAGACTTTTTTCGTTATACTTGGGTGCAGCCTTATTGTTGCCGCTGTGTTATTGTGGGTCAAAACTAAGCCAGGTGATCCGGAAAATATAAATGCAAAAAAAAACAGTTACTTAAAAGATGGTTTCACTGGCGGGGCAATCGGTTTTCTTTCCGGTATGGTGGGCATTGGCGGAGGGATTTTTTTATCGCCATTATTAAATCTTATTAAATGGGATACAACAAAAAGAATTGCCGCTACTGCCAGCGTATTTATTTTTGTTAATTCAGTTGCAGGTATTGTCGGGCAATTAACAAATCTCCCGGCTGGTATTAATTATACACGAATTGCATTGTTGTGCATTGCCGTATTTTTGGGAGGGCAAATTGGCTCACAAATGGGAGCTGTAAAATTTAATCCACTTGTTATAAAACGGTTAACAGCAATACTTGTTTTTGCCGCAGGGGTTGAAGTATTATTTAAGCATATTTAAGTAATAAATCTATTAAATGAAGATTCTCGCTTTTGGTATTGTAAAAGAAATATTCAGCAGTTCGATGATTGATATTGTTGTAAACGATAGTGCAACTATTGATGAACTAAAGATTTTGCTGGAACAAGAGTATCCACGACTTAGCCAGTTGGGTTCCTATGTTATCGCAGTAAATAATGAGTATGCATCACCAAATGATGTTTTACATAAAGATGATGAAATTGCTGTTATTCCGCCTGTAAGTGGCGGCTAACTTTATAAGAAAAACTTAAATTGAAGATTGATATAAAAATATCTGGTGAGCCTTTACATATTCAGTCATGTATCAATTGGGTGATGTCACCGGAATGCGGTGGCATTAATGTATTTATTGGTACGGTGAGAAATGCAACGAAAGGGAAAACAGTTGTACGGCTTGAATTTGAAGCGTATGAATCAATGGCTTTAAGTGAAATGAATAAAATTGCAGAAGATGTTTTTAAAAAATGGCCTGTTCAAAAAATATTGATTCATCATCGCACAGGGGTTTTACAAACAGGTGAAGTGCCTGTTGTTATTGCTGTTGCGGCTACTCATCGTGATGCTGCATTTGAGGCCTGCCGTTATACCATAGATACTTTAAAACAAACTGTGCCTATCTGGAAAAAAGAGGTATTTGAAGATAGGGGAGTTTGGGTGGCGGCTCATCCTTAGCAGCGTTTAAGGTTTAAAGTTTATTTAGCATCCACATCTTCCTTCCATGCTTTTAATCCACCTTCCAAAGAAAAAATATTTATGTCAGGGAATTTATTTTTAAGAAGTTTAACCGCCTCGCCGCTTCTCTTTCCTGATGAACAATACAGCACGAGAGTCTTCCCGTTATCGGGATAAGATATATTGTTTTCAAGTTCATTGACCGGGAAATTCCTGCCCCCGATATTAAATGAATTATGCTCTTCCAAAGTTCGTACATCTATTAATTCATATACATTTTTATGAATTGCTTCTTTTAAATCATTCGCTGAAATCACAGGCTGAGCAACGGTTCCAGTTAAAGCAGTGATTTTTGTTTTAGTGATGCTTCCTAATTTGATGATGCGGCTTTGCATTGTTTGTGCATCAAACATTAGTATTTTTCCGGCAAGCAAGTCGCCTGTTTTGGTAAGATATTTTATCACTTCATTTGCCTGCATACACCCAATGATTCCTGCAAGCGTTGGCATCACTCCACCTTCTGCACAATCAGGAACCTGTGTTGAATTTACAGATGGAAAAAGATCCCTGTAATTAGGCGTTCTTGTGCCATCAGAGTTTAAAATATTCCAAACAGCTACCTGCCCTTCATATTGATAAATTGCTCCATACACCAATGGCTTCCCGGTTAATACACAGGCATCATTTAATAAATATTTTGCATCAAAATTATCGGTACAATCAACTACAATTTCATAGGGTAGAATAATTTCCATTACATTTTCTGAAGTAATTTTTACATCATGCTGAATAAGGCATGTATCAGAATTTTGTTGTTGTAATTTTTTGCTGGCTACAACTACTTTCTTTAAGCCAACGTCTGCCGGGGAATATAATATTTGCCGGTGCAGGTTGCTTATAGAAACAATATCAAAGTCTGCAATGCCGATAGTTCCAACGCCGGTAGCAACAAGGTATTGTGCGGCAGGGGAACCTAAGCCGCCCATACCAACTATTAATACTTTTGCACTTTGTAATTGCTGCTGGGAAGCTTCATTAAAGCCAGGTAAAGCCAACTGACAACTATATCGTAGTAATTCATGTTGCATGATTTGCCTGCAGTTTCTTTTGCAATTCCTGTTGCACTTTTTGAAGTTCATCCTGCGTATTAACATTAGTAAGCGCCGTTGGATTCAGGGCTTTTAAAATTGAGGGATCATTATTTCGTAAAACCTTGCCGGGACAGCTATATCCCTGCGACAAAAATGAAAGTAAGACAGGATAGCTTTTCGGCTCCCATATAGTTATCAACGGTTCGGGCAAACTATTATAAGGGCTTTCAAATGTAGTTGCAATAGAAGAAGGATTTCTGTGATCTTTTAAATATTGCAATGTGTCAATATCAAGCAAAGGAAGATCGCAGGCGATAACTAACCATGCAGCATCAGGCCTTTCACGAAAGGCAGAAAGTATTGCCCCGTAAGGGCCTAAACCGGTGAAGGTGTCTGTGAGTGTTTGGTAGTTGCTGTCTACTTTTTCCTGCTGATCCAAACGACATGAAATGTAAACATCATTACATAAAGTTTTAAGCAGATCAGCTAAATAATATTGTTGTTCTTTCCCATGCCATGCAATTGATCCTTTATCGTAACCCATTCTTACACTTTTGCCACCAGCCAATACTAATCCATTTAACAATGGTTTTGACTTCTCTAATTTAGTTTTGAAAAAACCAATGATTTTGTGAGTTTCAGATAATTTATAAACTGGTATCTTATCCCATAATGACACAGCTTCTTTAATGAAATCAAATACTTCTACAGCACTATCTGTAAGTAATATCAGTTCAACATTAGTTAATTGAAACAGTTTCTTTTTGAGCGATTCTTTCTTAATTTCATCAATCACCAGTATCTGCGACTTTGCTTCAAAATGATTGCCATTTACTAAAACTATATCGGCATCATTAAATTGCTGCCTGAACTGAAACTCATTAAATCCTTTGACATAATTAAGTTGATGATAATTAATGTGATTGGTATATTCTGCAACAGCTCCATTTACAAGACACCCCGGAAATAAGATTTCCGCATCTTCAACCGGATGCTTTGAATCTGCATAAGCGCATTTGTATTGAGGTGATAAAGCCTTAATAATTTCAGAAGCCAAAGAGGTGATAACATTGCAAGCTGTACCAACCATTGCCCATTCATTACGGCAAAAAGCTCCGTATAAAGGTCTTGTAATGTCGCTGTGTTTTTTATGTTCTTTTGTAGTCATGCTTACCACCGGTTTTTTCCATCAGTTTTATTTCTTTAATTACAATATCGTGGCTTAATGCTTTACACATATCATACACGGTTAAAGCCGCTAATGATGCCCCTACCAAAGCTTCCATTTCCACGCCGGTTTTTGAAAAGATACTTGCAGTACAATCAATAACCAGTTCCTCCTGATGTATATGAATCTCTATTTTACAATTATCCAGACTTAACGGATGACATAAGGGAATCAGTTCACCGGTTTTTTTTGCCGCCATTATGCCCGCAATTATTGCTGTTTGAAATACAGAGCCTTTTTTTGTTTGAATATCACCATTAATTAATTTACTTAAGACTTGCGGGGGCAATACAACTATGCTTCTTGCCAGGGCTGAGCGATGCGAAACTTTCTTTTCACTTATATCCACCATTGTTGCTAACCCTTGCTCATTTAAATGAGAGAACTCACTCATGTTGTATTTAGTTTTATGTTGAAAAGCCGCTTTTATAAAAAGAACATTTCTTTAAACGGCCATATTCTGAAAACCTGTCCTTTTGTAAAGTTATTTTGTTCCAGCGGAAGTTCCATAAAAGCATCAGCATCCAATAGATTAGAAAAATCACCGGAACTATTTCCTGCAACAGGTGTTGCAAGTAAATTACCATTCTTATTTATGATCAGTTTCACTTGCATAAAATATTGCAATGAGGGGGTAAAAGCAACCTCTTCATTTAATATGGCATAACTGTTTTCCTTAAAAGGCAAGCCGATACTGGCTTTAAGCCATGGCAGAACATACCTCACCAGGCACATAAAAGTTGATACAGGATTCCCGGGCAATGCAAATACTAAAGAACCATTTGTATGAGTGCCAAACCAAAAAGGCTTCCCTGGCCGTTGCTTCACTTTATGAAAAAGTTTATCAACAGATAACTCCTGCAATGCCTGTGGCACATAATCAAACTTGCCCATTGACACTCCACCGCTTAAAATGATAACATCATATTTCGTTAAACACCCGCCGATTTTTTGCTTTGTTATCTCAGCATCATCCGGGATATGCAGCATGTCAGCACATAAATTATACTTCATCAATGCGGCCTTAAGCATATAATTATTAGAACGTCTTATCTCAAATGGAGAAGGTATTTCATTAATTTCAACCAATTCATTTCCTGAGGAAATAACAATAACCTTTGGCAATTTTTTTACAAGAAGGTTTGCTTTACCAATAGATGCAGCCATATTTATTAATACGGGAGTAATCAACTGGTTGGCGGTGGCAACAATTTCATCCTTCTTTTTATCTTTTCCTTTTAAATGAACGCCGTGTCCCTTATTAATAATTACCGCTTTTACTGATGCGATTCTATCTTCTATATTAATATCTTCATATCCTATCACCGTATCTGTGGTAGCCGGTAATGCAGCGCCAGTCATTATTTCAGTACATTCATCCCCGTCATTTATATCAACAGGAATATCGCCTGCAGCTTGTGTTGCATTTATATGGAATGAACGGATGCCTCTTTTAAATGAATCAAAATTTATAGCAATGCCATCTAAGGTGGCCCTGTTAAATGGAGGCATGTCTCTGTCGGCAATAAGATCTTCAGCTAATACACGTCCTAATGAAGTTTCAAATGCAATGCTTTCTGTGCCAAAATCTTTTACCTGTGATAGTATTATTTTTTCTGCTTCTTCAACAGTTATCATTGTGTTTATTAGTTTTTTTAAAACTATCCTCCAATAGTAGCCATTGATTCATGAACAGGATTTTTTTCTCTTCTCAATTGTTCAGCTTCAAAGCCATCTTTGGCCCTATGGCCAAACGCATTTAATAAAGCAGTCTTTAATTCATTATCATTTAAACCTTCTCTTACTAAATTTTTAATATTCAAAACGCCATCATCATAAAGGCAGGTTTTTAATTCCCCGACTGGTGTTATTCTTATGCGGTTGCATGTGCCGCAAAACGACCGGGTATATGCTGCGATAATGCCTACACTTCCTTTATGGCCGGGTATGTGATAGTTATATGAAGTAGAAAAAGGCGGATCAGAAATTTTTTCAATTTGTGGATACTGTTCTTTAATCCTGTTTAGAATATGCAGGTGATTCCATAGTAAACCGGGATGATGATTTTCATCGCCGTTAAAAGGCATCTCTTCAATAAAACGAACGCTTACAGGTAAATGTTTGGTGAGTTCAACCAAAGGAATAATATCTTCTGTGTTTTTTCCATCCATTACAACCGCATTTATTTTGGTCTCTATATCATGATACAATAAATTATCTAAAGTTTTTAACACTCCGGGCAATTCATCCCGCCTGGTAATAGAATTAAAACGGTTTCTATCCAATGTATCAAGGCTAAGGTTCACAGATTTTATACCTATCTTTTTTAATGCTGAAACATATGGTGACGTTAATACGCCGTTTGTTGTGATAGTGAGTTGTTGCAGCCCTTTAAGCTTGGATAAAGCGTTTAAAAACTGCATAATATCTTTTCTTGCGAATGGCTCTCCCCCGGTGATTCTGATTTTCTCAATGCCCATACCCACCAATAGTGAACAAATGTGTAACATCTCTTTATACGTCATGAGTTCTTCCCTGTTAAGCCAGTTTAACCCCTGCTCAGGCATGCAATAAAAGCAACGAAGGTTGCACCTGTCTGTTACAGCCAACC
>JBDSAQ010000281.1:0-5977 GCA_039922095.1 Ginsengibacter sp.
TGCTTAACATTTTTGATATTGATTCCGCCTCTTTTGATTTGAATTTTCAAAGTGTTGTGAAGTTTATTCATCCGGAAGATATAGATCACCTTAAAAACATAAATAAAAAATATCTTCAGGATCATCAACCTGTTGCCTATGAATGTAGAATTGTTACAGCAAAGGGATTGACAAAAAATATTTTTGTGCATAGTAAAGTTGTATTGAATACTCATGGAGAAGTAACCGGAACAGTTGGAATTGTGCAGGATATAACTGAAAGAAAGCTAGGCGAAAAAAAGCTTGCCGAAGAAAGAGAATTATTCAGGTTATTAATTGAAAATATACCTGATCAGATTTACTTAAAAGATACTAGCAGCCGTTTTTTGCTTTGCAATATGCCTGTTGCCAACAATGCAGGATGCACATCGCAGGCAGACATGATAGGAAAAACTGATTTTGATTTTTTACCCGCCGAAATTGCTAAACAATGTTTTAGTGAAGAGCAAAATATTATTAAAACAGGTATTCCGCTCATTAATCATGAAGAATACATGGCAGATAAAATAACAGGGGAACCGCGTTGGAGCCTTAGCACAAAGCTGCCTTTAATAAATAATACGGGTGATATGATTGGCCTGATTGGAATTAATCACGACATAACCGGGAGAAGAATAGCACAAAGAGAACTTGAGGAAGTAAACAGGGAATTGGGCATTCTTTTTAATTCGATAGATGAAGTGTTCTTCTCTGTAGATATGGTTAATTGTAAGGTAATACAGATTTCTAACACATGCGAAAAATTATATGGCTATAAGGAATCCGATTTTAAGGCTAATTACAGGCTGTGGTTCAAAATAATTCACCCTGATGATTTACATATAATTGAAAATGAAGATGACATAATGCAGGATGGCGAGGTGGTAAATAATCAATACCGTATTATTCGCACAGACAATACAATACGTTGGGTAGAGACTAAAATTACTCCCACCTTAGATAAGGAAGGAAAACTCATAAGGGTTGATGGTGTAACAAGAGATATTACAGAGCGCAAAAATGCGGAAACAGCATTGCATACAAGTGAAGAACGTTACCGCCAGATAGTTGAAACCGCACAGGAAGGTATTTGGATGACTGATGAAAATAATTACACAACTTTCATGAATAAAAAAATGTGTCAAATCATCGAATATTCCCCGGAAGAAGTTATGGGAAAAAAGATCCATTCTTTTATGGATGAAGAAGCAAATAAAAATGCAGAAGAGCAGATTGAAAGAAGAAAGCAGGGAATAAGTGAAACCCATGATTCTAAATTTATTACAAAAAGGGGAAGGTACGTTTGGACTAGTTTATCTACTAACCCTCTTTTTGATGAGACCGGAACATACAAAGGCGCTTTAGCCATGATAACTGATATTACAAAACGAAAACATGATGAGGAATTACTACAAAAATCACAGGCTCATCTTGTAATAAATAATTTTAAGCTTGAACAAAAAAACAAAGAGCTTGAACAGTTTGCTTACGTAGCCTCACATGATCTGCAGGAACCACTAAGAACCACTATTAGCTTTGTAGAGCTTTTTAAGAAGCAATATTATGGGAAGCTGGATTCAAAGGGTAATAAATACCTGGATTATATAGCAGAGGCCTCAGATAGAATGAGGGTGCTTATAAAAGACCTGCTCGATTTTTCACGTATTGGCCATAACAAAGATGCAGAAGAGGTGGATTGCAACCTTATTCTTCAAAATGTTATAACAGATTTGGATAAAGCAATAAAAGATTCTAATGCAGAAATCAAATCTGATTATTTGCCTGTTATCAGCGGATATGCAACAGAGCTTAAGCAGTTGTTTCAAAATCTGATCTTCAATTCAATAAAATTCAGGAAGCAAAATACAGCTCCCAGGATAGAGATTACGGCAGAGAAAAAGAACGATTACTGGCAGTTTGCATTTACCGATAACGGCATCGGAATTAGCCAGGAGCACTATGAAAGAATATTTATAATCTTTCAGCGTTTACACACCCGCTCTGAATACAAGGGTTCCGGGATCGGCTTGTCGCATTGCAAAAAAATTGTGGAATTGCATCATGGTAAGATCTGGGTAAATTCCATACGCAATGAGGGAAGCACTTTTTATTTTACTATTTATTCACCCAAACAAAAAATGTATGAGCCAAAAATTAGAATGCATAATGCTGATTGATGATGATGAACCAACAAATTTTTTGAGCAGCATGATAATTGATGAAGCTGATTGCACAGAACATATTCAAATTGCCGATACTGGTGAGCGTGCTGTTAATTACCTGATCAGCAGTAAAAACATGGGATATCATAATAAAGAATTTCCATGGCCTGATCTGATATTCCTGGATATTAATATGCCGGGAATGAATGGGTGGGAATTTCTTGATAAATATAAAGAACTATCGAAAGAGGGAGTAAATAAGATGATAATAATAATGCTTACAACTTCACTTAATCCTGATGATAAAGCTAAAGCAGATAAAATACAGGCAATTTCCGGATTTGAAAATAAACCCTTAACCTCTGAAGTGTTTGATAGAGTGATAAGCAAGTATTTTACTCATTATCATAATCAGAATACGCAGGTATTACTTTAACGGGCATACACAAGTAAAAAGTACTATATAAAATAAATCCAATTCAGCATTTTTTCTATGAAAAATTTAGGAATTATAAAATTTCGTTACCTGCTTCTGGCTTTCCTCCAGGCTATTTGTTTTTTAGCTTTAGCGCAAAAGCAATATCTGCAATTTGATCACATAGGAGCAAATGAAGGTCTCTCACAAAGCAATGTAATTTGTATTCTGCAGGATAGCAGGGGCTTTATGTGGTTTGGCACCAGGGATGGTTTAAATAAATATGATGGGTATAAATTTACCGTTTATAAAAATGATCCCCACAACCTCAATAGCCTTAGTAATAATTTTATTCGCGGATTTACTGAGAGTAAAAACGGAGATCTGTGGATAGCAACACTTGGAGGCGGTGTTTGCCGCTATAACCGCAAAAATGATCAGTTTACTACTTATAAACACGATCCGAAAAACAAATCAAGTATTTCAAGTGATTTTATAACGAGTATACTGGAAGATAGTGAAGGGAAAATATGGGTAGGCACAGAAGCAGGTTTAAATCTATTCAATCCAAAAGAAAATCAATTTTCTCTTTATATATATAAGGTGAATGATAAGAATAGCAGTAGCGATATATATATAAGAAGCATGTTTGAAGATTCGCAGCATAATTTATGGCTATGTACTTATAATGGAGGCCTTAATTTATTTAATAGAAAAAGTAAAACGTTTACCAATTTTTTACATGATGAAAAAAATAGCAAAACCATTAGCAGCAATAATATTTATACAATGTTTGAAGATAGTAAACATCGTTTATGGGTGGGTACAAATGGTGGCGGGCTTGATTTGTTTAATAAAGAAAGCGGTATGTTTTTCCACTACAGGCATGATGATAAACAAAAGAGTTTAGGTAGCAATTCTGTTTATGCGATTAATGAAGATGATAATCACAATTTATGGATCGGGACAGAAAATGGCGGGTTAAATATTTTTAATCCTGATTCAGGAGAATTTGATACTTACCGGTATGATGAAGTTGATAATACCAGCATCAGCAATAATTCGATTTACTCTATTTATAAAGATCAAAAGAATAATATGTGGATCGGCACTTTTAATGCCGGAATAAATTTAGTAAACCGTGATGCCAGCAAGTTTAATCATTATAAGCATATGTTTTTAAGCAATAGCCTGAGCAATAATAATGTGCTTTGTATTTATGAAGATTCAAAAAAAAATATATGGGTAGGAACTGATGGCGGAGGCCTGAATTTATTTGATCCTCAAACCGGAAATTTTACTCATTTCCGGCATGAAAAAAATAATAAAAAAAGCATCTGTGGAGATTATGTATTGAGTGTGTATGAAGATAGCAATGGCAATTTATGGATCGGTACGTGGGCCGATGGAGTTACGGTATTTAACAGGGCTAAAAATACCTTCAAACATTTTAAAAATGATCCTGCCAATGCTTCCAGCATAAGTAATAATAATGCCTGGAAAATTTTTGAAGACAAAGATAAAAATATATGGATAGGCACTTACGGAGGGGGTTTAAATTTATTAAATCCCGATAATAATTCTTTTACACATTATCAGCATAATGAAAATAACCCTGCCGGTATTTCCAGTAATAATTTGTATTCTATATTCCAGGACACTGAAGGAAAAATATGGTTAAGTACTGACGGAGGAGGATTAAACCTGTTTGATAAAAAAACTAAAACATTCTCTCATTTCTTACATAATGATAATAAGAACAGTATAGCTAATAACAGCGTAAGCAGCATCTGTGAAGACAGGAACAAGAACTTATGGATAGGTACCGGCGCGGGCCTGAGTTTTTTGGATAAAAAGACTAACAGGTTTACAAATTATACAACTTTAAACGGGCTTCCTAACAATGTAATTTTTGGCATACTGGAAGATAGCAAAGGAAATCTTTGGATAAGCACTAATAAAGGCATTTCCCGCTATGATCCTCTTAAAAAAATATTTAAAAACTTTGATGTTTCCGATGGATTACAATCCAACGAATTCAAAATGCAGGCCTTTTGTAAAAGCGCTGCAGGTACTATGTATTTTGGAGGTAATAATGGGTTTAATCAATTTTATGCTGATAACATAAAACCAATTGCTTTTGATCCGCCCCTGGTTATTACCAGCTTCCGCATATTTAATAAAGAGGTACCTATTGCAATAAACAAAGAAGATCCTTCTCCCTTAAAAAAAAGTATCACTGAAACCCAGGCTATCAGGCTGGCTTATAAAAATACAGACTTCTCATTTGAATTCGCTTCTCTTAATTACACGGTTTCTGAAAAAAAACAGTATGCATATATGCTCGAAGGTTTTGACGAAACATGGAACGAAGCTGGTAAAAATCGTATGGCTACTTATACCAACTTAAACCCGGGGGAGTATACTTTTAAAGTTAAGGGCTTAAATAATAATGGAGAGTGGTCACCAAACATCGTTAGTCTTCAACTTACCATTATTCCTCCCTTTTGGTTAACCTGGTGGTTCAGGTTTTTGATAATATTGGCACTTGCAGGAGGTGGATTAGCTTTTTATATTTTTAGAATAAAGATTATCCAGGTGCAGAAAAAGGCACTTGAAAGGCGGGTAAAAATGCAAACAGCTCAACTGTTACATGTAAATGATGAGGAACATCGTGCCAGGTTAGAAGCAGAGAAAGCTCATGCAGATTCTGACAAGGCAAGAGAGATTGCAGACAGGGCTAATAAAGAACTTGAAAGAAAGAATAAAGAGCTTGAGCAATTTGCCTTTGTTGCATCCCATGATTTGCAGGAACCTTTAAGAACAAGCGCCAGTTATGTAAAGCTAATGCAGAAGCAATACCAGGGGCAGCTCGATGAAAAGGCAGATAAATATTTCGATTACATTGTAGATTCCTCTGAGAGAATGAAAACGCTGATAAAAGATCTGCTTGATTTTTCAAGAATTGGCAATAAGGGTGCATTTGTAAAAGCTGACTGTAATAAAATTCTTGCAGATGTACTTGCAGATCTTGATATAGCAATAAAGGACTCTTCTGCAGAAATTAAGACTGATGATTTACCGGTAATAAAAGGGTATCCAACAGAATTAAAACAACTTTTTCAAAATTTAATCATCAAGGCTATTAAGTTCAGAGAAAAGGATGTAATTCCAAAAATCCATATTTCAGCACTTAAAATTGATGACTATTGGCAGTTTGCATTTGCAGATAACGGTATAGGGATAGATAAGCAGCACAATGAAAAGATCTTTATTATTTTTCAAAGGTTACACAACAGGACAGAGTATAAGGGCTCTGGCATAGGCCTCTCTCATTGTAAAAAAATAGTTGAGTTACATCATGGCAAAATTTGGGTTAAAT
>JBDSAQ010000282.1:0-7800 GCA_039922095.1 Ginsengibacter sp.
AATCGACCGATGCTTGGACAAATATTTGATGCCTACTGCAAGCGCTGTTTTAAAAATGGTGCGATGGATTTTGATGATCTTCTTTTAAAATTTTATTTGTTACTGAGCACACATCCTGAAAGCCTGAGCAAATACCAGCGCAAGTTTAAATACATAATGATTGATGAATACCAGGATACCAACCCTGCCCAGTACCAGATAATAAAATTGCTTGGCGCCATGCATGAGAATGTGGCAGTAGTAGGTGATGATGCACAAAGCATTTATAGTTTTCGGGGAGCAACCATCGAAAATATTTTGCAGTTCCAAAAAGATTATGATGAGGTAAAGCTGGTTATTCTTGAACAAAATTATCGCAGCTCGCAAAGTATTTTGCATGTGGCAAATAATGTTATTGCCAATAATAAAGGGCAGCTCCCCAAAAAATTATGGACGGCTAACGGTGAAGGTGAAAAAATAAAACTTGTACGCACCGCCACAGATAATGACGAGGGAAAGTATGTGGCAGATGCTATACAGGAACAGAAACTTCGTAATCATTTTCGCAATAACGATTTTGCAATTTTATATAGAACCAATGCACAAAGCCGGAGCTTTGAGGAGAGCCTTCGGCGAATAAATATTGCTTACCGCATTTATGGAGGCATTAGTTTCTATCAAAGAAAAGAGATAAAAGATCTGTTAAGTTATTTAAGGGTTATTGTAAACCCCGGAGATGAAGAAGCATTAAAGCGTATTATTAATTTTCCGGCAAGGGGCATTGGAAAAACGTCAATAGAAAAAGCCATTACATTTGCCAATGAAAATAATATTTCATTTTGGAATGTGCTGGAACGTGCTGCAGAGTTTGGTTACAGGGCAACAACTCTTGAGGTAATACGCAACTTTGTTATCATGATAAAAATGTTTCAAAGTGAATTGCAGAAAAAGAATGCTTATGATCTTGCTACAATAGTTGGAAAAAGTACGGGCATAATAAAAGAGTTATTTAATGATAAAACCACTGAAGGTTTGGCAAGATATGAGAACATACAGGAGTTGTTGAACTCTATAAAAGAATTTACAGTAGCAGCCCAAGCTCCCTTTAACTCCCCCGAAGGAGGACGACCAGAAACCGCACAAGCTCAAAACCAGCCGTTGATTGATCCATCCACAGGCGAAGTCTTAAACGATTACGAAGTCTCCCCCATCGGGGGAGATTTAGAGGGGGCTGCAAGCCTGGGAAGTTATCTGCAGCAAATTACTTTGCTTACTGATTCTGATGATGATAAAGGAGAAACAGATGTTGTAAAACTGATGACCATACATTCGGCAAAAGGCCTTGAATTTCCGGTAATATTCGTAGGTGGTTTGGAAGAAACTCTTTTTCCAAATGCAATGTCAATAAATACAAGAGAAGAGCTTGAAGAAGAGAGAAGATTATTTTATGTGGCTGTTACCAGGGCAAAACATAAGCTATGGTTAACCTATGCAAATACGCGTTATCGCTTTGGAAATTTAACCCAAAATGACCCCAGCCGGTTTATTGATGAATTACCGGAAGAGCGTCTGGATCGGGCTTATGCGGGAGGAAGCATGCGAAATAATCAAACCAGCCACTGGAACCCATTTGATAAAACAAAGAGTGCATTTGCACGCCAGGCTTCCGAACAAAGGCCACGATATACAGATAAGCCTGCTTATATAAACACACAAACTGCTGTAAAAATTAAAGAGCATATCCCCTCGCCTGATTTTGCGCCAAGTGACACCACCAATTTGCAGGAAGGCCAAAAAGTAGAGCATCAGAAATTTGGTTTTGGAGAAGTGATAAAAATGGAAGGCGCTGCACATAATCCGATAGCCACAGTAAAATTTGAACACAATGGCGAGAAAAAAATTATGCTTAATTATGCAAAGCTGAGGATAATGTAAGCAAGGATGACATCCTTTTTAAGGATGTCATCCTTACAATCACCGATCAAAATATGCCCATTGATACAAAATACTTAGCCACCTTTGAAGCAGGCGAATATTATCATGTATACAACAGAAGCCATACAAATACAAAACTGTTTCATGAAGAAAAAAATTACCTGCATTTTTTAAATTTAATCAGGAAGCATTTGGTTGAATATACTGAACTATACGCATATTGTTTAATCCCAAATCATTTTCATCTTTTTATAAAGATCAAAGAGAATCTTATGAAAGATGAGAGTGTAGACATAAACAAACTAATTTCGAACCAGTTTAGAAAACTATTTATTGCTTTTACAAACTCCATTAATAAAGCATACGATATGCACGGAAGTTTATTTGAAACTCCTTTTAGAAGGTTAAAAATTGACAGCGAATCTTACTTTAGTCAGATTATATTTTACATTCATGCAAATCCCATTCATCATGGTATCTGCGCAAAATCAGAAGATTATAAACATAGCTCTTACCTTTCAATTTTATCTGATAAACCTACATTGTTAAAAAGAAAAGAGGTACTGGAATGGTTTGGTGTAAGAAAATTTTTTAAAAAATATCATGATATTCAAATGGAAAGATTTTCAACAATCCCTTATGAGATTGAAAGTTAATAAGAGATAAATGGATGACATTCTTTAAAAGGATGTCATCCATAAACATACTATAAACAAATAAAACAACAGAAAATGAATTCAAGATCAAAGAAATATTACGAAAGCCGCAAAGCGGAAAAAGGTGATAAGAAAGGCTCATCTACAAAAGCAGGATACAATGAACAGAATGAGAAAACTTTCAAAGAGCCTAAAGAAAATCCGGCACCATTAAAAAGCCAGGATCATCCGAATGAAACTGCAAGGGCTGATCAGGATGATACAGCAGGGCCAAACAATTCTGGTGAAAGAACAGATGATAACTAAGGATAATTTTATCAGCATATATACAAAAAAGAAGCTGTCCCAAAAATATGAGACAGCTTCTTTTAGACTATACCTTCTTTTGTTGATATAGGGATAGGGATGCTTTAAAATTAATTCTTAATTAATTTTAATACCTGTGTTCCGTTAGCAGAGTGAATACGTAAAAAATATATCCCCGGCAGTAATTTACTCCCGGTAGAAAGTTTGTTCATTCTTTTGCCCTTCTCAATTATTTTACCGGAAATATCACTAATGTTATATGTAAAGCTACCGCTTTGCTCCACTAAAGTGGAATGATTAAATGGATTAGGATAAGCAACAGGTAATTTCTTGTCTGCTTCCACAGCAGGTATACTGCTTGTTACTGTTTGATTGGCTGGCCTGGCTGACAGAAAATTGAACTGGAAACTTTGGTTGTTATTACCACTGCAGGTCCATTGGTTTGTAGCGGCGCCGTCTGACATTGAGGCTCCTACTATATCTAAACACTTACTGCTATTTACATTAACAATACGATAATATCCACTGCCTACTGATTCAATCCTCCACCGTTGGTTAGAACCGCCACCATAAAACCATTGCTGTACAATAGCGCCATCAGCCATGGATGCCCCGTTCACATCAAGCCCTTTACCACTATGAAGCGCTCGAATTGAATATGTGCCATCCCCAAGATTGGTTACCGTCCATTTTTGATTATTTCCACCCCCATATGTCCATTGCTGTACTTTGGCGCCATCAGCCATGGATGCACCATTTACATCAAGGCTTTTACCACTATGTCTAACTACTATATTGTATACACCATTACCAATAGTTCCACCCCCACCGCCGCCGCCACTGTTAAATACCGAAGCAGTTGCTGCTGTTTTTGTTCCATTTGATCCATTAACAACAGTATTTCCCCAGCCGGATAAACTGTTGCCGGCCCAGTCGCTGCTTAAATCAAGATATTGAACCGGGCTTCCATTCCCTTTCCATGACCATGCCTGCCAGCCAATGCCGTTGGATTGACAAGTACTGATGATTTGTGCCTCATTAATATCGCATGTTCCGCTGCCTTCGGCGTGCTGAAAACCAAACTCACCCACATATACAGGTACTCCGGCATTTTTTATGGAAGGCAACCCCGATGAAATTGTTGAGCCCCCGCCGTTTTTCCATTCGCAATACATGTGTACACCAAATAAAATGTTTCTTCTTGGATCACTGTTAAACACAGCGGGCCCATATGTTCGAAGAGTACGGCCGTTTTGAACATCCTGGCCACAATTTGGGGCATCTATTACAAGAGTAGTATTAATTCCTGCATTTCTCATGATTGACACAGCGCTTAAATAACCATCCCGCCAGGTAGTGGGTGAATTTGTTGCCATATTCCAATCTCCCCATTCATTTGCGATATTTATTAAAATGTACTTTGATATATCTGACCGGGTAAGAAACCATGCCTTGCCTGCCCACCAGTTAGCCATACTTTGTACCTGGCTTATGGAGGTTCCACATGTTACATCATGGAGTTCTACCATCGGGATCATTTTGTTGGCTATGCAATTAGTTACACATGTTTGCCAGGCCGCGTCAGGAGTGGATGTTGTTACTACAATGCGTAAACAATTTGCATTGGTCTTGTTCCGCATATTTGTAATATTGTTGTTTACATCACTGGTAAACCATGCTGTCGGAACACTAAAACCCTTTATAATAAAATTGTTACCGTTTGCATCACGCAACTGTGTGCCAGATATGGTAAAGCCCTGCGACCATGATATAGCCGGTAACAGTAAAACAAAGTACAGGATGAGCGGAATTTTCCTGATACCGTTCAGAAAAAGAAATATACTGTTTGGTGAAAAGCCTTTGCCGGAGGCATTTTGATGAAATAAATCTTCAGCATTTGTTTTTAATGACTGAGAGCAATGTTTGAACAATCGTTTTTTTGTTTTCATGAAATTGAATTTTTATGGTTATAAAATTGAGGCTTATATGATATTAAATAAATCACTTTATCTGTATTCATTAAATAATAAAAGCAATAGGATATGAATAGTTTCGGCCAGAGTAACTCATAAAAACATTCTGAAAAGAAGCGACTACAAAAGCATTGTAATCATATAGCAATCGAATACTAAGCTACATAAGGGTTTAATAATATTATAATACCTTTTTAATCATTATTATGCTTTTTTATACATTTTTTATATGGGTACAACGAAAACGTATTGAAGAATTTAAAATGAGGGAATAAGCAGAAAATAATGCTGGCAAGTATATTCTGATTTTAAACTTATAACTCAAACATAAATAGGTGCTTTCCCTGGTTACTCTGCCTTCAGGTAAAATGTGCGCTGGAAAGGGATGGCATTAATGTAAAAATTTAAGGGATGACATCCTTTTAAAGGATGTCATCCCTGGAGAAAGAGTCCTCTGTTAGCTGCCACGCAATTACTTCTTCTATCGTTAAAGAAAGTTTACGCTGGAAAGACCGGAATCAAAAAAATTAATCCCTACAGTTTAAGCAATAGCGTTTACTTTAATTCTATAGCAGCCTCTTCATCTAAAAACCAATGCAGATTGCCATTTAAAGGTTTTATAAGTTGTGCAGGATATTGATTAGATGAATCTTCTAAAACATTTTTTAATACTTCTGCCTTTTCTCTGCCGGTTACTAAAAAAATTACTGATGCCGCTTTATTTACAATAGATGGCATTAAGGAAATACGATACATTTTTTGATCTTCTAAATACACAGCATTTACCGAATGTTGTGGCTCATATAAAATTGGTGATGATGGAAACAGCGAAAGCGTATGTCCATCTTTCCCCATACCCAATAAAACAAGATCAAAGCTATTAGTTGAGTTATTAAAATATTCATGCAATACATCTTCATATTCTATTGCTGCAACGTCGGGCTCTAAACCGGTCTTCATTATATGAATATTTTCTGCAGGAACATCAACGTAATTTAAGAAATTATCAAAAGCCATCTTTGCATTATTACTCTCATCAGTAAAAGGAACAACTCTTTCATCTCCCCAAAAAATATGCATTTTATTCCAGTCAATTTTATTGCGGTAAGCATCGCTGGCCAAAAGCGTGTATAAAGCTTTAGGAGTTTCTCCACCGGATAATGCAATTGTAAAACGTTCCTGTTTTTTTAGCGTATGGATGATTTGAGATGTTATCCATTTTGCCAGCTCCTCAATAACTTCAACTGTATTTTTATAAATATGTAACTCCATTATTTTGCTTTTCGTTTAGGAGCTAATGTTATCCAATTATGGCCGTCCCTTGCTATTAAAGCTTCCGCATCTTCAGGCCCCCATGAGTCAGGGGAATAGTTGGGGAAGTCTACTGGTTTTCTTTCTGCCCATACTTCTATAACAGGCATTACTACTTCCCATGCAGCCTCAACCTGGTCGGCTCTCATAAATAATGTAGCATCGCCTTCCATTACATCATACAACAATGTTTCGTAGGCTTCGGGCTCGTTGCCATTATATTCATCTTTATAATTAAAAACCATATCCACGGGGGTCAGCATCATTTTTTGCCCGGGTTGCTTTGCCTGGAAACGAAGACAAATATCCATTTCAGGCTGTATACTGATGGTTAACCGGTTAGGCCTCCAGGTTTCTGCGGCTTCTGCCGGAAATGAATAATGCGGGGCCTGCTTAAACTGTATAGTTAACACTGTTGTTTTCTCGTGCATATACTTTCCGGTACGCACATAGAAGGGAACATTTTGCCAGCGCCAGTTATCTATATAAAATTTTACTGCAGCAAATGTTTCAGCAGCGGAATCCGGGTTAACATCTTTTTCCTCTCTATATCCTGCAACTTTTTCACCTTTCATCCAGCCATCGCTGTATTGGCCACGGGCTGCATATTCCTGCACGTCAGTTTTAGGAATTCTTCTTATAGCATTCAATACGTCTACTTTTTTATTTCTTATTTCATTGGCATCAAATGATAAAGGCGCTTCCATACCTATCATACAAACTAATTGCAGAATATGATTTTGTACCATATCTCTTAATGCTCCTGAATTTTCATAGTATCCTCCGCGGCTGCCTACACCTACAGTTTCAGAAGATGTGATCTGAACATGATCAATATAATTCCTGTTCCATATTGGCTCAAAGAGAGCATTGGCAAAACGCAGAGCCAATATATTCTGTACAGTTTCTTTTCCGAGGTAATGATCTATTCTGTAAATCTGCTCTTCAGCAAAATATTGTAAGAGCAGCTTGTTCATTTCTTTTGCACTTTCAAGATCATGTCCAAAAGGTTTTTCTACCACAATACGGGTACACCCGGTGTCTTTACAAAAAGATAAAGTACTTAAGTTTTTAATAATAGCCGGAACCAACTGAGGTGCAACAGCCATATAAAAAATTATGGTAGGATGCTGCCCAAATTCCTGTTCTTTTTGCGTAGTTATATCAGAAAGCTGTGCATATGATCTTTCATCTTCAAGATCCATTTGCACATAACTTATGTGATCAGAAAATGCTGCCCATTTTGCTTCTTCACTTTTTCTGCGGCTAAAATTATCTATTCCCTCCAGCAGGTGTTTTTTATACTCATCCCCGGCATATTCAGTTCTGGCAATTCCTGTAATCACAAATTTTTCGGGCATGGAACCGTCAAGAAATAAATTGTATAAAGCGGGTGTGAGCTTGCGATAATTTAAGTCTCCGCTTCCGCCAAAAATGAAAAAAAGTATGGGTGGTAAAGGTTTATTAACGATCATAAATTATTATTTATTTACCTCATCCCTCCCGCTAATTAGCGCATTAGCGTCAAGTTAATTTTTAAAGTTTTTATATAAATCCGTCATATTTGTTCTGCTAGTTCTTTTTTCATAACAACAGTAATAAGCAATTGCATATCTAATTTGTTTATCGGGCAGCAAAAA
>JBDSAQ010000283.1:0-5596 GCA_039922095.1 Ginsengibacter sp.
TTTTTGCTGCCCGATAAACAAATTAGATATGCAATTGCTTATTACTGTTGTTATGAAAAAAGAACTAGCAGAACAAATATGACGGATTTATATAAAAACTTTAAAAATTAACTTGACGCTAATGCGCCATTGCGGGACATCATAAATTTGGTTTAGCTGTGCATCATGTTCGCCCAATTTTTCCTTTATTTCTTTAAGTTGTGTCTTAAGATCATTTTGCTGTAATAAAACTCTTCGTATTGCCACAAAGGCCCTCATAATAACAATGTTCATATTAATCGCTTTATCACTGTTTAAAATGCCGCTTAACATGGCCACACCTTGTTCAGTGAAAGCATATGGCAGGTATTTGCTATGTTGCCTTCTACCAGTCTTTAAGGTTTCATTCTGAAACCTTAAAGAAACATCAAAATTTTCTATGGTTTCATTTTGCAACCTTAAAGGATGATCAGATTTTTCTAAGGTTTCAATTTGAAACCTCAAACTTTCAAACTCTTCTTTGGTAAGCTGGAACATAAAGTCTTTTGGGAACCGTTTTATATTTCGCTTTACTGCAAGGTTCAGTGCCTTGGTTTCAGTTTCATACAAGGATGCTAAATCCCTGTCGAGCATTACTCTTTCCCCTCTTATTTCATAAATCCTGTTTTGAATACTTTGTATTATCTGCATATTGATAATACTTTAAATGCGTTGGCACGCTTTAAACCTTCTTTCTGCAAATTTAAAACCAGCTACCTATCCATCTTTCATCAACGTTTTTACGAATTTTATTGATATTAAACCAATTATTACTTTCTTTTGAAAATAACAGAATCACTGCGGCTAATTGAATTAACAATTGAACAATTGACAGAATTAATGCGACAACACTAACACTCATTAATTGGGGAATAGTCGAAAATGAAAGCAGGCTTCCTAATATGAAAAGGATTAAAAAAGTAGTGCGAGCCCATTTTTTTCTAAGATTCATATTATATATTAAGAATACTATTAGTGCCCAAGCAAGAATCATTATTATTAAAAAGTTCCCAGTAACTGATATTATATGGGCGGCCATGAATCCTATAGCGCTTAGAATACTTAGAATTAAATTGGCAGTCAATAATTTTAATGCTATTGCAACCTTACGGGGTTTATCGATACTTAGTTCTTCTTCACCTAGCAATTTTCTTCTTCTCCTTGCAACATCAGTATTATGTATAAACGCTGTTGTAGCCATCAGCGGCATAAATATTAATGTTAGTGGAGGTATGCCCAAAATGCTTATCCATTTACCTCCAAACTGGCGACGCATTGGGCGGCGAAGGCGCTCTGCTATAAGGTACATGGCAGGTACAATTATCAGCGTCATAAAAAACGCAAAGGCCAAACCAAAAATGATCGTCCAGCTTAAAGGTTTCCAGAATGTTGCATTATCGCCGCCAAAGAAAATATGAGGATTTAACTCTGAGAACATTTTTATAAAATTGATATTAAAACCGATTGCCAGCGGAATTAATGCAAGAATAGCTGCAAGCGCTGTAAGCAAAACCGGTATGATACGTGTTTTACCGGCTTGTATAACAGCCTCTCTTGTTTTCATTCCACGGCCTCTAAGCTCATCAGCAAATTCAATAACCAATATTCCATTTTTTACCACAATGCCGGCCAGGCCTACGATACCGATACCCGTCATAACTACACTTACTTCCATACGGGTAATTGCAAAGCCAAGCAATACACCAATTACACTAAAAATAATTTCAGTTAAAATGATCACTGATTTACTAACTGAATTAAATTGTAAAACAAGAATGAATAAGATAAGGGCAAGGGCATATATCAAAGCTTTAAAGAGAAATGCTCCAGTTTCGGCCTGTTGCTCCCCTTCCCCGGTTTGCTTTATAGTAACTGTTTCAGGCTTGTTTTTAAATTCTGCAATAGATGTTGCCAGTTGCTGATTTACATCCGTAGGTGTATAACCGGTAAGTACATTAGATCGTAAAGTAATTACACGTTTCTGGTTTTTACGTTTTACACTTCCCACAGTACTGGTTAAATCAAAAGTAACCAGTGAACTGATGGGTACACGTTTAAGTTTACCACCATCTGCATTATCCCTGAATACTATATTCATATTCAGAAGATCAGAAAGGCTTTTACGTTGTAAGGTTTCGTTTCTTAACTGAATTTTATATTCATCTTCACCTTCTTTTATTTTGGAGATTTCTTTACCAAATAATGCAGTTCGTAATTGTGAACCAACCTGGGCGCTGCTTATACCGGCAATTAAAGTTCGCTCCCTGTTTACAGTCAATGAAATCTCCGGATTGGTAAGATCAACATCCATTTTTAATTCTTCAACGCCGGGAATATTTATGGAGTCTAAATAATTTTTTAATGATACTGCCGCCTTAATCATATCATCAAATTCTTCACTTGCAACCTCTATGTTTACGGGTGGTTCAGTAGGTGGCCCGCCTTGCTCCTGCGCTACTGAGAGCTGAGCCCCGGGCATATCTTTAATTACATTCCTAATTGAATCAAGATAGGGTTTTGTTCTAACGCCATTTCGTTTCTCAAATCCTACAAATGACAATTGTATACGGCCTAATTCTGATCTTATACTTCTATCACCCGATTGCGGATCACCGGCACCAACAGCCACATTTGTTATCATACTTTCTACAACAGGATTGGTTTTACCATTATCTAACCCAACTACTTTTTTAACCCTCTCTTCAATAATATGAGTAACAGAATCAGTGTATTCAACACTGGTGCCCACCGGCAATTTTAAGTATACATAAATGAAATTGGGTTCACCCTGCGGAAAGAATACCACGGGCACCTTTCTCACGTAAAAAAACATTAACGAGAAAACAAATAAAAGCAAAGTTCCTATGAGCAACTGAACGGGCCGCCATCCTTTTAATGCCCACCGCAACAAATTTTCGTAGTGCCGCATTATCCAGGGCAAAGCGTTATGTTGAAACCTATCTATCCATCCTTTTAAAAAATACCTGTTTATAACAACTATCAAAGCAAAAAACAATAGCAGGTTTCCAAAGAAAAAATACATACTTCCGGGACTAACATAATCTTCTCCTCTAACAATTACCCGGGCCTGGCTGTTTTTGAACATTCCAATAAGATCAAACAAAACTCCAAATACAATTAATAACCAGAATATGGGCTTCTTAAAAACTGCTGATTTAGGTTCTGGTTTTCCCTCTTCATGATTCATAAAATCAACAGCAAAAACGGGGTTCATTATAAAGGCAACTATTAATGATGCTGTTAATGTGAATATGAGCATGGTAGGCAGGTAGATCATGAACTTGCCTATAAGGCCCGGCCAAAAAAGTAAGGGAACAAAAGGGGCAATCGTTGTTAATGTACCAGCTAAAACAGGAATAAAAACCTCTCCGGCAGCCATCATAGCGCTGGTTGATGATGTGAGCCGTCCTTTGGCATTCACAAAAATTCTATGCGTATTCTCTATTACCACAATAGCGTCATCTACAATTATCCCAAGGCCAAACAGTAAAGCAAACAACACAATAAAATTGAGCGTAACATGAGTGCCCACAATAAGATCTGCCGCAGGCAAAAACAGGAATGCAATAAACATACTTAGCGGAACTGACAGGGCAACAAAAAATGCATTAGTAACACCCATGAAAAACATCAATATCAGCAACACCAGTATAAAACCAATTACAATTGAATTTACAAGATCGTTGAATGACGTACGGGTTTTTTCGCTTAAATCCCCTGTGATAACAACATTAAGGTTACGCGGATATTGCGTGGCCTTTAATTCATTTACTATACTTTTTACCTCATCACTTGTTTCAATTAAATTTTCACCTGCACGCTTAATAATATTTAAGGTGATAACATTTTTGCCATTTAAACGGGCATAGCTTTCCCTGTCTTTAATAGTATCTTTTATGGTGGCAATATCCTTTAAGTAAATAGGAGCCCCGCTTGTGTTGCGCACCAAAACCTGTTCAATATCAAAGGCAGTTTTAAATTGTCCCTTTAATTGAAGGTTGCGCTTCATGGAACCTACATCCAGCAAGCCCCCGCTGATATCAAGGTTTTCACGGGCCACTGCATTACCAATATCATCAAACGTTACATTAGCACTTTGCATGCGGTAATTATCAACGTTTATCTGGAACTCTCTTTCCGGTGCACCCACCAGGTCTACACGATTTATTTGCTTCATTTCTTCAAGCCTGTCCTTAAGATCATCAGCATATTTTTTCAGGCGAACCAGGTCATAGTCTCCACTTATATTAACATACATAACCGGAAAATCACTAAAGCTAACCTCCAATGCAGTGGGCTCCTGTGTTAGATCTGTAGGCAGATCCTGTTTTGCTTTATCAATTGCATCCTTAACTTTTTGTAAAGCGATATCAGTTTTTACATCGGTTGCAAATTCAACAGTTATTGCCGAATAATCCTGCTGAGATGTGCTGGTTACTTTATTTATTTTTGTTCCTGTAATTCCTTTAATTTCCTTTTCAATAGGCTTGGTTACAAGGTTTTCAATATCTTTTGGCGAGTTTCCGACGTAAATTGTTTGTACATAAATGGTAGGAATAACAATATCAGGAAACTGTTCTTTGGGTAATGTTACAAATTGAAAAACTCCTGCAATTGTAACAAAGATCATCAGCAAATAAATAGATGTTTTGTTTTTTATTGCCCAGGTTGTAAGTATAACCTGCTTAAATTTACCAGTAAAATTTTCTAATGCACTCATATGAAATTGTTTTGACCTCACCCCCAACCCCTCTCCAAAGGAGAGGGGTTAAAAGCCCAATGTGGCAGAGAGAGTTTATTTCAAAAAAACTGTTCTTAAGCCTCCCCTTTTGGGGGAGGTTTGGAGGGGGCTTCCTTTATTCTGTACTAATCAATTGGCCTTCATAAAGGCTTTGAAAGCCTTCTGTAATAAGAGTATCCCCCTTTTGTAATCCTGTTTTTATTTCCAGCATATTACCATTTAGCGAACCTATGTTCACCATTCGTTTGTGTGCATATAGTTTCCCTTTTTGTGAAGAAGCCACCATCACAAATTTGCCCTTTTCATCATTTTGCAAAGTGGCGACCGGTACAGCAAGTGCAGAAGCAGCCTCGTAATCTTTTATTTTAACCTGGGCTATCTGGTTAGGTTTTAAATTAGCATAAGCAGGTAATTTTGCTTCCACAATAAAACCACGGTTATTTACATCAATTGCAGAACCAACAAAACTTACTTTGGAATTGAAGGTGCGGTTAATATCCGGAATCTGTACTATAACATCAGTGCCTGCCTTAACCTGGTTCAAATAATTTTCAGGTATAGTAGCAACAACTTTTAATGCAGAGTTATTTACTATTTTAATTTGAGGTGTTCCCTGTGGCGACACTCCGGAAAATGTTTCGCCTACTCTTATATTTACATCATCAGCTACGCCATTCACGTTGCTGTAAATGTTGCTTAAATTTAATTGTTCCTGTGCAGTCTTTACATTTTCCTGCATGGTCTTCAATTGATTTTCCAAACCTTCGGAATTAGATTTTGCCTGCAGTAATTGCACTTCGGTACCGATGTTTTGAT
>JBDSAQ010000284.1:0-7325 GCA_039922095.1 Ginsengibacter sp.
CATTAATAGTATACTTTACGCCGAATAATTTTACAAGCTCCAGTTTTTTATCATCAAGATCAATGGCAACTACTGTAGCGCCTTTTCTAACTGATGCTACTATAGCTCCTATCCCTATCATACCACAACCAATTACCAGTACTGTATCAATCTCTGTTACCTGACCCCTGTTTGCTGCATGATATCCTACACTTAAAGGTTCAACAAGAGAAAACTCCTGCGCAGCGAGTATATCACTCTTTAATACTTTAGTGTACGGTACGGCAAAATACTTACTTAATGCACCATCTCTTTGTACACCCAGTGTCTGGTTAAATTCACAGGTGTTCCTTCTCCCTGATCGGCAGGCCGGGCATACGCCACAGGATGTATAAGGGTTCACTGTTACTTTATCGCCTATGCCGAAAGTGCCAGGTACAGCAGTTCCTTTATTTATGATTATACCGCTTACCTCATGGCCGGGAATACGCGGAAAAGTAACTAATGGCGATAGTCCCCTGAAAGTGCTAAGATCGCTTCCGCATAAACCGATGTATTGTATCTCCAGTAATACATCATCATTTTTAATTTGCGGCTCTGATATCTCGTTTAACCTTACTTTGCCGGGTTCATCAATTACAACCGATTTCATGCCACTTGTTTAAATGTTGTTGAGGATTTTTATTGTTTTATACAAAAGCAAACTGCTTAAGCATTTATTTATTTATTGCAATGCAACGGGAGTATTTATATCCATCTGTGTCATTCTTTTTACTGATCTGCCATAAAACACTATTATAAGAAAACAGATCATTGGAACCAGGTAAGCGACCTGCGGATTAGTTATATCAATTGCGAAACCCATTACCGGCGGCATTATAGCTCCGCCAATAATTGACATTACCATAAAAGCAGATGCACTTTTAGTATCTTTTCCCAGACCTTTTATTGCAAGAGAAAAAATTGTAGGAAACATAATTGACATGAAAAATTCCACGCCAAATAAGGCATAAATAGAAGATTTACCTCCTACTAAAACAGCATATAATAATAACCCTACAGCACATAGACCATATATTACCAGCATCTTTTCCGCCTCTATCTTTTTCATAAGAAAAGCACCTGCGTACCTGCCTACCATAAAAAATAATAACAAGAATCCGAGGTAAGTAGTTGCGGTTGTTTCTGATACTTTTTGAAACTGGCAATATCGAATAAAAAAGCTGCTTACACAAACTTGTCCGCCGCAATAAAAAAACTCCGCAATAACACCCCAGCGCAAATGCGGTAGTTTTAAAATCGCTGTATTAAGGTTGAATTTTTGACCTTTCACTTTTTCTTCATCAGGAGAAGGAAAACGCACAAAAACGAAAAGCATAGCAACTAAGAACAGCAGCAATGCAATACCAATATAAGGCAGCTTTACAGCATTAGCTTCACTGTTCAGATATGCTGTTAACTCATTTGCAGGCATGCTATTCAACTGTGCTTCGCTATACTCTTTGCCGCTTAAAATAACTTTGCTTAAAACCATTGCAGAAAGAAAAGCTCCTAACCCATTAAATGCCTGTGCAAAGTTGAGCCGCTGTGGCGCTGTAGCAGCAGAGCCCAAAACTGTAATGTATGGATTAGCTGCCGTTTCTAAAAATGTCATGCCACTTGCGAGAATAAAAGAAGCCATTAAAAAAAACCAATATTCTCTAATACTTGCTGCAGGAACAAATAGCAACGCCCCGGTAGCCGCTATAAGCAACCCTATTATGATCCCGGTTTTATAGCTCGTTCTGTTCATTACAATTGCAGCAGGAATAGCCATGATAAAGTAAGCCAGCCAGTATGCGGTATCTAAAAAAGAAGATTGAAAATTAGTAAGCCTGCAGGCTTTTTTTAAATGAGGTATTAATGTGGGGAGAAGATTGGATGTTAATGCCCATAAAAAGAAGAGACTTATAATAAGGATTAATCCTATTTGTTTGTTTCCCTTATCGGTTTTTTTTATTGCGCTATTTGTCATGTTTGTTTTTTATAAATCAAATATCATCAAGGAAAAATGAAAGATAATTATTTATTGAGGCAACTTATAAATTCTATTCATCAATATCCATTTTTCGCCATCTTTTGCGGTGGGCAATGCTTGCTGGTATTTCCACATTAGCTGCTCCCATTGCTGTACTTTGAGGTTAGAAGAATCCATCTCCTTTTTCTTCTCCAATGAAAAATCGTCTTCAGTTTCCATAATCATAAATAACCGGTTACCCACTCTATAGATTTCCATATCTGCAATGCCGGCATCTTTAATACTTGCTGTAATTTCTTTCCACGCATCCTTGTGGTATTCTTCATATTCTTTAATCAATACGGAGTCATCTATAAGATCGAGGGCAAGGCAATATCTTTTCATAATGCAAAGTTTTCAGTGTTCTCTAATGTATGTTAATGACAATTTTTTTCAGTAGACAGATGTTGCAAGCATTGAATGAGCCCGGGCTCTTTACAAATCTAAATAAATTTATATGATAGAAATTAAGGAAAAATCTAAATGAGTTATTTATAAAAATTGTTTAAAGAATATAATCAACCAGAATTTTTTGCCTGGATGTTTAGTTGTTTAGTAGGATCAATCGCCAGCCAAAGTACACAGCCAGTAAGCATTACAAATGCTACTACAAAAAGAGGGTAGTTGAAATTATGAGTTACATCTGCAATTTTACCAAACATCAGCGCCAGGAAAAATGCCCCCATTTGTCCAAAAAAATTCATAGCTCCGGTAACAGTACCGGCATTATTACGCCCTATATCTGAACACACAGCATAGGATACCATAACACCAAAAGAGAAGAAACCATTTGCTGCAATAAGACAATATGCGCTGATATTATTTTGCGGAGTGAGTGCCGAAAAAAAGATAAGTAGCCCGCACATGCCAAGTCCCGTCATACCAACAAAGCGACGGCCAAACCGTAAACCTTTTCTTTTTACGATCCAGTCCCCAAAAAAACCACCTGCCAGTAAGCCTATGATACCTGTAATAAACAATGTGAAAATAACAGGGCTTGCTTCAGCTTCAGAAAAATGCCTGCCTTCCTGTAAATAAACCGGCATCCATGCAATAAAAAAATAATTTGCCCATTGGCAGCAGAAATACATAAACATTAGTGCCCATACTGTGCGGTTCTTAAAAATAATTCTGAATGGAATAAGATGTTGATGAGAGCTAAACCGGGAGTTTGCTTCAATATGCTCCCGCTCTTTTACAGATATATTCTTCATCTCAGCAGGGGAATTTCTAAACCAAAAAAAACAGCATAGAACCCATATTAAACCAATGAATGCGTTAACATAAAATGGCATCCGCCAGCCATAGGATACAGCCAGTGGAATGATGATGAGCGGAGCAATAGCAGAACCTATCTGGGAACCGATACCAACCCATGTTAACGAACGTCCTGTTTCTTTTGCCGGAAACCAACGCGATATAGTAATTAAACAATTGGGATAGGTACCTGATTCACCCATGCCAAATAAAAAACGCACAACTATTAATGAAATAAGACCAGTTGCAAAACCGGTTATTGCTGTAAACAATGACCACCATAAAACTATACGGATAAAAACTTTGCGAGGCCCGATATGATCGCCCAATACTCCGGATGGAATTTCAAACAAAGCATAGGCTAATGCAAAAGAGGCAAGCACCCATCCGAACTCTACATTGCTGAGGCCGAACTCTGTTTTTACTCTCACGCCTACAATAGAAATACAAATACGATCAAGATAGGTAAGCGTTGTTAATGCACATAACATTACAAGTACACGATAACGATATGGAACTGCCTTAATCATCCATACGTACAAATTATATTAAACAGCAGAATTTAAGTTTAAGATAGCAAATACTTTATTATAGGCAGATGAAATTCCAATTAAAAAATTCATGAATACCTGCATAGCTATGCCCTAAGGTATAGCTATAATACATTAGTTAATTATAATAATAGCGGGTTAAGTGAAGACAGAACAGACTTAGAGTGGTTACGCTAAATTTTTATCGAAAAAAGGCTGAAAGATAATTCCTACCAGGTGATTATTGTATTGGTTCCATTTATATTTAAATTCCAAGGAGTATTTACAATAATTGTTGCACCAGGTTGTATCCATAGCCTGTCGATAGTTGCGTTAGCACCTGTAAGAGTGGAATTAAACAATGTGCCTGCAGGTATCATCACACTCTTTGTTGCATCAGGAACTATTCCGCAGCTCCAGTTCAGAGGATTATTCCAGTCTGCACTTACACGACCTATCCACCTGCAGTTAGCTGCCTGGTTAAAAGTTAATGTATAATCTTCAATTTCCCCATTACTCAAAATACTACAGCAATCATTGGCTGTTATAGCATTACTACTTACCCTTATCCGAAGTTTGCCGGTTGAGGCGGTCATGGTTAATGGAACCTGCGCCCAATTGCTTCCTGTTGCTGTGTTTCGGGAAGTAAGAATTACATTTTCGGAAGGATGAAAAATATTATCATTATTATAATCAACCCATACCCCAATATTGTATGAGCTGCCCCCATTATTTACCTTTAAAGAAAGCTCAAAACGGTCACCCCTGTAAACTGTTGCAGTGGTATTTGCAGCCGGCAAATAATTGGTATAATATGGAGGAGATGGTGGGCCGCTGGTATTACTAAGCGGTGTATAAGTAATGGCAACGCTATCTATAGAGGATTTTAATTTTCTTAAAACAGTTATATGAACAGGGGCAGAGGTGATAGTGAGGCCACCAATGTAGTATGCCTTTGCTGTAATTGTATGTTTACCAATTGCAACATTTTGCCATTCCCATGTATATGCCAGGTATCTTTCAGTTGCTATTAATGTTGTTCCATCATAAAATTCCACCTTACTTATTGTACCATCTGCTTTTGAAGCAATAGCATTAACCCTGATATCTGCAGGCCTGGTATAAGTGGCATTATCAATCGGGTCTGTAATGCTTACTGTAGAAACTTCCAGGGGAACTATTGATATATGAACCGGTTCAGATATAGTAACAGCGCCACTATCATCATATGCTTTTGCAGTAATGACATAGTCGCCGGGGGGAACATTTTCCCACTCCCAGGAATATCGGGCATATCTTTCAGTATGCAGTAAAGATGTCCCTTCATAAAATTCCAGTTTAATAATAGTGCCATCAGGGTCACTGACAGCAGCTTTCAAGAGAAGGTTTACAGGGCCTCGGGTGATCTGGTTATCTACCGGAGTAATTATGCTTACTGCCGGAGGACTGTTAAGTACAGGCAAATGGATTGATGAAATTATGCCGACTTTGCCACCGGCTGTAACCATTGTGGTATCCATGCAGGTAATAAAGCCAGCAGCGTGAGCTGGACTATATTTAAAAATATTTAGAATCAGCACGAGGGGTAGCAATATTTTTTTCAATGTTAAGGGTTTAATGAGGAGTGATGCAATATTGTCAATGAATGATTTTTAATTTCTGTATTGGATTACAGTATTTAATTAACCTTTCAATCCCTAATAATATCTCTCAGTATGTTACCTGTTTTGCTTCTGCAAAGAAACTATTACCAGGCGTCCCTTTGGGTAAGCTTACTTAACCAAATAAACAATAGCATATCTACACATAGATATTATTGTTATTGATATTAGATTTGTGATTAAATATTGGGGAATTGCTAAAACGGGATGAATGTAAAAATAGTAATTGTTTTTTTTAAAGATGCTTTATTAGTGAGTTATTTTTTCATTTACGGAAAATAAAAATTTCTGTTTATTATCTAATTGCTTGCCACTTGTACTTTATTACAAAATTAAACATACATAATAAGTATCATCGTAAGATATTTAACGGAATTATTGATATCACTTATATTTTGAGATTATCTTTGGGCAATGAACAAAGTAAACCTGAACGATAGCATGAATTTTTTTAGGAAACTTACATTCCCTAAATTCTGGAATGCTACTAAAGTTCTTTGTAGTTTTTATATAAGCAATATTTTTAATAAACCTGTACAATGGGGCTATCCGATAACAATTTCATTTGAGCCAACTACTTCGTGTAATTTAAGGTGTCCGGAATGCCCCAGCGGGTTAAGAGCTTTTAGCAGGCCAACGGGTATGCTGGAAAAAGATTTTTTCCGCCAGACTATTGATGATATTCATAAAAAATTATTGTACTTAATTTTTTATTTCCAGGGAGAGCCGTATTTAAATCCTGACTTTTTGGAAATGGTAAAGTATGCTTCTGCTAAAGGCCTTTATACAGCTACCTCAACCAATGCCCATTTCTTGACAGATGAGGCCGCAAAAAAAACCATAGAAAGTGGTTTAGATCGTTTGATAATTTCCATTGATGGTACTACACAGGAAGTATATAAGCAATACCGGGTAGGCGGAAATATTAATAAGGTTATTGAAGGCGCAAAAAATATTGTGAAATGGAAAAAAATATTAAATAGTAAAACTCCATTTGTATTTTTTCAATTTTTAGTAGTAAAGCCTAACGAGCATCAGTTAGAAGAAATAAAACAATTAGCTAAGGATGTGGGTGTAGATGAAATTCGCTTTAAAACTGCCCAGGTTTATGATTACCAATCTGATCCTAACAAACTTATCCCCGTAAATGAAAAATTCAGCAGGTACAAAAAAAATGATATGGGAGAGTATACATCTAAAAATAAATTAACCAATAAATGCTGGAAGTTATGGCATGCTAATGTTATTACCTGGGATGGCATTGTAGTGCCTTGTTGTTTTGATAAAGATGCATCTCATCGCTTAGGTAATTTAAAATTGCAATCTTTTAAAGAAATATGGAACAATGATAATTACAGGCAATTCCGCAGAGAACTAATGAATAGCCGGAAAAATATAGACATTTGCGCAAATTGCAGTGAAGGTGCTTCTGTATGGAAAAATTAATTTCAAAAAACGACTATCATCCATCCTGTACTCAAAAATTTAATCTCAATTATTTCCTTACATGACACTTTCTAAAAAGCGTAGGAACAGGCTTATACTCTTACTAGTAATTATTCTTATCGCAATTTTATCACTTCTTTTTTTTCGGCGTTTATCAAAAAGACCTTCTGTTACTGCTGTTAGTCCTGAGAACAATTCACAAAGTATAAGCGAGAACTCTTCTATCTCCAGCAGTATTTTAAAATTGCCTAATGGTGGCATAAAAAATTCAACTATTAACTCTAAAACCGTTTATTTAACGGAAAAAGCAACAGGTGCAATAGTACCCTCAAATGTAAATGGCACAGGTGGAGGAGATGCAATAATATTGGTACCCGCTTCCCCTTTAAAATTAAA
>JBDSAQ010000285.1:0-3921 GCA_039922095.1 Ginsengibacter sp.
AATAAATTAACAACACCAAAAGTAATTTAAAATAAAAAAATACAGGAAGCGTTATACATTAGTTTTCACTTAAAATTACCAGTTAAAACTATAAATCAATGTTGCAAAGTATGATTTTTGTTATTACTTGTATTATCACTTAATATTTTTTATGAAACGTTTAATATCACTTGCAATATTTTCCGCATTTTTTTTAATGGCATCTGCGCAAAAATTTCATATCAATACATTTGCTGGTGTTTCCAATTACCAGGGCGATCTGCAGGATAAACGATTTACTTTAAATCAGTCTCATCTTGCTGCAGGAGCCGGCCTGTCATATGAAATAACAGAAACCTTTTTACTTAAAGGAGGTTTTGTTTTGGGTAAAGTTTCTGCCACCGATAAGAATAATCGAAAAAATGTTTCACGAAACCTTGATTTTACATCACACATTACCGAGGGGAATCTGACTATGGAATATTATTTCAGAAATTTGAACGAGTATTTTGCTTCTCCCTATGTGTTTGCCGGTGTTGCTATTTATAATTTTTCGCCTTTTACCACGGATACTGCCGGCACTAAACATTTTCTTAAGCCTTTAAGCACAGAAGGACAGGGTTTCGTCCCAGGCAAAACATATTACAGTATCAATCAATTTTCAATACCGTTTGGTGGAGGATTAAAATTGGCTTTAAGCAATAAGGTGAGGGTAGGAGTTGAAGTTGGGTTGAGAAAGTTATTCACAGATTATTTAGATGATATAAGTACCGATTATGTTGATCAAAACTTGTTATTACAAAACCGGGGGGCAAAAGCTGTTGAGCTCGCCTTCAGAGAAGGGGAATTAAAAACAGGAGCTTCTTATCCTGCTGCCGGGAGCCAAAGAGGAGGCGCAAAAGTAAAGGATTGGTATTATTTTACCGGGTTTACCGCCTCTTTCAGAATAGGAAGTGGTGACGGTTCGGGAAGATCAAAATCAGGTTCGGGTATTGGGTGTCCAGGCAAAGTTTACTAAAATTATTTAGAAGATATTAGCTGTGGTTGTGTTTTATCTTTACACTTAATTTCAACCCATGGCTTATCGTAATCAACAGGAATTTATTAGTGCATTAGAAGCAGCCGGCGAGCTTATCAGGATAAAACATTTCGTTAATCCTAAGTTGGAAATTGCTGAGATCACTGACAGGGTAAGTAAAAGTGGTAACGGTGGTAAAGCTTTACTTTTCGAAAATACCGGTTTTAATTTTCCTGTACTGATGAATGCTTATGGCAGTGAGCGCAGAATGTGTATGGCTCTCGGCGTTAATGAGCTTAACGATGTTGCCAAAGAGATTGAAAATCTATTTCATCTTCTCTCTTCTCCCAAAGAAAATATTATAGATAAGCTCAAATTGCTTCCCAGGTTAGGTCAATTCGCAAGCTGGATGCCCAGGGTAAAAAGTGGCAGAGGTGAATGCCAGGAAATAATTATGAAGAATCCTGACATCACTAAATTGCCTGTTATAACCTGCTGGCCAAAAGATGGCGGTCCATTTGTAACCTTGCCAATTATTCATACAAAAGATCCGGGTACTCATTCAAGAAATGTGGGGATGTATCGTATGCAGATATTTGGCCCAACACTTACAGGCATGCATTGGCATAAACATAAGGTTTCTGCAAAACATTTTAATGAATATAAAAAGCTAAATAAAATAATGCCTGTTGCGGTGGCTCTTGGCGGCGACCCGGTATATGCATATTCGGCCACTGCACCACTGCCTGAAAATGTAGATGAATATATGCTTGCAGGGTTTTTAAGAAAGAAAAAAGTGGAGTTGGTGAAATGTATATCCCAGCCTGATATCGAAGTTCCTGCTGACGCCGATTTTATTATTGAAGGCTATGTTGACCCCAATGATGAACTGATTTGGGAAGGACCGTTTGGCGATCACACAGGTTATTATTCTTTGCCAGATTGGTATCCGCGTTTTCATATCACAGCTATAACACATAAAAAAA
The DNA here is from genome assembly GCA_039922095.1 of Ginsengibacter sp. Taxonomy (GTDB): domain Bacteria; phylum Bacteroidota; class Bacteroidia; order Chitinophagales; family Chitinophagaceae; genus Ginsengibacter. The sequence continues at coordinate 1,984 of JBDSAQ010000285.1, forward strand.
ATCCTGTTTATCCTGCAACTATTGTCGGCATACCACCGCAGGAAGATGCATGGCTTGGTAAAGCTACTGAACGCATATTTTTAGCGCCACTAAAAATGACGATGGTACCTGAAATTGTTGATATGGATATGCCTGTGGAAGGAGTGTTTCATAATCTTGTTATCACTCAAATTAAAAAAGAATATGCAGGCCAGGGGCAAAAAGTTATGAATGCAATGTGGGGAGCCGGGCAAATGATGTTTAATAAGATATTGGTGTTGACTGCCCCCCAAAATCCCCGCAACGGGGGGACTTTTGAAGCCTCTTTTAAAATTAATGAGTATGATAAGTTAGCGAGGGATGTTTTTAAGAATCTGGATCCGGCAAGTGATATTTATTTTTCGCAGGGGCCTATGGATGTGCTTGATCATAGTTGCAGCAAACTTGGGTTTGGAGGAAAGATGTGCATTGATGGAACATTTAAGTTTGATGAAGAAGTTGACGGGCAAGGTCAGATGTCAGATGTCAGATGTCAGATGTCAGATGTAATGCTAAAAGAAAAGTTTTTTGAAATTAAGTCAGTGAATAATTCTTTGTTACGGAAGGATATTCCCTGTGTAATAATTTCTTTGGAAAAAAATAGGAAGAACCATGTAAAGGAATTGCACGAGGCTATCTGTGAGTTAAAAGAAGCCGAAGGAATAAAAATGATTTTGTATGTAGAACATACGGTTGATGCAAATGATCTTACTACAGCGCTTTGGCGGTTTTGCAATAACCTCGATCCAAAAAGAGACAGCATTCTTTTTAAAAGACCTTTAAAGGCCTCCCCCGATGGGGGAACTTTGGAGGGGGCTTCTTCCTGCATGGGCTTTGATGGTACTAGAAAGACCAGGGAATTTGATAATTTTCAGAGAGACTGGCCTAATATAATTGTGGCTGATGATGAAACTATAAAAGCTGTTGATGCAAAATGGGAGCAATTAGGGATAGGGAAATTCATATCCTCTCCTTCATTAAAGTTTAAATCGCAAATCTATGGCGAAGAAGCAGTGGTTGAGCAGATCAGTTTGTATTTGTGCAACAACATTGAAAATAATAAAGATTAGAGCATTACATTTATGAGCCGCCTTAATTTATGAGGATCGTATCCCAAAGACACAGAACAAAATTTTATCTCTCAATAATCCTGGGGTCACTTTTCTTTATTGCAATTGGTACTGGTGTATTGTACGTGTTTATTAACTCTTCGAGTAAAGGAAACTTAAGACCAAAAGAATATTTTATGCCCATTTTTAGCCTTGGTGTTTACTTGTTTGCATTTTATACAGTTTATCGATATTTTAAAAATGCACCCAAAATCCAAGTTGACAATGACCTAATCTCCTTTAATAAGGAAACGTTTGCATGGACAGACTTAAAGAAAATTGAATTAACAGGGAAAAGATCATTTCAATATTTAATTGATTTTCCTATGGAAGCCGCTACCTTACAATTTAACGACGGACAAATCAAATACATATTCGATGATATGTATGAAAACTCCTGGGAGATAAAATCGTTTTTGAAACAAGTCATTATTGACAAAAAAACGTTTATTAAAACTGACAATCAAAGTATTGACCCAGTATATATTAACACTGACTTCTATGAGATTTTTAAGGGTAATCAATTTACTTCACTTCGAGGGATTTCCCTTTGGGGTTTAGTTGGTTTTTTTGTATATATGATTTTGACAAATGAAAAAATACCAACTTTTGGACTGTTAGTATTCTTCACAATATTTTCACTATTTTGGTTTTTAGGTCATTCCTGGCTAATGCATTATTTTAAAGTGTCGACAAATATTTTAGTTGTAAAAAATCATAATTTAACATGGAGGTCAAAGGCATATAGACTTAACGATATAAAAGAAATTGTTTTTGAGACACAGGGTAAAATGCCAAATTGTTTAAGAGT